>CALCJM010000110.1 GCA_937967505.1 uncultured Pirellulaceae bacterium
GAGGGTTTCAACAATAAAGTAAAACTGGTTACCAGAAAGTCCTATGGGCTAAGAACCCAAAATGCCTATGAAACCACGCTATATCACAATTTAGGCGCGCTACCTGAACCAGAATTCACCCACAAATTCTTCTGACGAGGCCTAAAACGCAAGCCTGTCGGAAGGATAAACCAGTGATTGAGACTCGGCCTGCGTTGTCAACCGAACTCGACCAGGTGCGCTCGATCCGCGCACAGAGTTTCGTGACGTTACGTGAGGTTTATCGTCCGCTGCCGAATGCCTTGCCGGTCGATGCGGCCTCCGATCCCCTGTTGTACGATCTGATTGCGTTCATTTCAGGTCGTGCTGCGGGGGTGGTCGGCATTTCACAAAGGTCAATGGATATGCGAGTGTCTGGCTTGGCGGTGTTACCCGAGTTCCGCAATCGGCAGGTCGCAACAGCGCTTTTGGAACACGCGCATCGCCTAGCGCAGGATTCTGGCTGCGGAGTGCTGCGTTTATTTACCATTGGCGAAACCGGGAACATTCCCATCTTCGAAAGGCTTGGCTTTGAGTGTGTCGCAGAAACCGTTGCTGACTGGTGTGTTAGCGATCGTTTTGACACGCTTCACGATGTGGAAATGATCAAACGCTGTTAAAAGGGGAAGCACTCCAGGAACAGCCTATTGGGCTGGCGTGGTTCGCCACCAATCGGTGAGACTTGAAGAGATTGCCCGTTCCGGTCATGTTTTCGCAGTTTTCGCAATTTAGGCGACCGGCAGTTAGGGAGATTTACCATCCGTTGGCGACGCTGCCAGCGTCGGAGCGAGGCTGGCAGCATCGCCAACGATAAATCTCAACTGCCAATCGCTTTACGCGGGTTTTCGATACGATTATTGCAAACTTGACCTGCTGTGAAAAAAATTTGACATCGCTCCGGGGAACTGTTAATTTGAAGAAGTTTTAGCTAGTTGGTTTAGTCATTTGGCTTGTAAGACATTGAATGTTTTCGTCATCGACGACGTAACAACAGACACTGTCTAATTCATGTCAGGCTAATTGAATTAGTCCAGCTATCTTGGTGTTTGCCACGGTTATTTATTAGTCGTTATGATCAAGCCTGATTATGGGTGGTGATCATCTTTACTCACGTGTTCAGTATGAGGTAAATCACAGAAATGAAGTTATTTCAACGAGTCATTTGCGCAGTTTGCTGTATTGCGATCATTGCCTGTTCGACACCGGCATTTGCAAGGTATCGCACACCGGCGAATTTAAAGAACTTAAAAAGAGTTAGCTTCCCCTTGGCCTCTGGGGCCAGGAATTCGGCTGCACTTAATAATCTAATAAACCAGAACGCAAAAAATGGTGCCGTGATCACGATCAGGCCCGGGACTTATAGCCTTGGCAATATCCAACTGCGGAGCAATATTCATATTAGGTTGGCGGCAGGAGTGACGATCAACCAATTGGCCGTCAATGTGTCGCTGTTCATTATGGAAGACGATAGAAATGTCAGCATTTTGGGCTTGTCCGGCAAGAAAAAGGCGAGGATTAATGCATTAAATAGAGGTAGCGAGAATAAATTCAGGGCGGTGTTAATTGGCGAAAGGACTGTGAATTACCGAATCGCCAATCTCTTCGTTGATAACAAACGTTCTTTCTTTAATTCGCTTGACTGTTTCAGTTCAACCGGCGGAGGAAGCATTGAAAACATCACGGCGATCAATGCTGGCCCCGGATGGGGATTGCTTCAGGTTCAGAGTGCGAAGGATCTCTTCTGTCGTAATTTGGATGGAGCGGGTGGATATACCCTGCGAATGGAGCAAAACAAGGTTACCGACAAGACCGGCCCGATTACGAATCTGACGGCAGTGAACATCACCGGGCGACGAGGGCGTGCAGCGGTTTTTGTTTCTCCTTACCAAAGCAACAACGGGAATGTGAGCATTACCAATGTTAGATCGTTCGACTGCCATTACGCTGTCGAGGCAAACTTTGGCACAAGGGCAGGTGCCAAATTCAACAGGGTCACGATCAAGGATATCTCGGCGACGTATGGCAGGGATGGTGGCCAATTTAGAGAGCGTCGTCCGGGAAGTCCTCCCGGCGGTGACCGCCTGTTCCTGCCATCGGGCCTGCGGAAATTTGTGAAGGTTGATTTTGTTGATCCACGCCCGGTTACGTTTATGCGTGGCCCGTCGTTTGGTGCAGTTTTCAATCGCGCGAATTACCCAATCTCATTCAACGGGAAAAAGATCCGGAGAAATTTTCCCGCAAGCTATCAGTTGAACGGTGCTAAGGACCCGTTTGTCATTACCCAAGCCAAGTTCAATCAGTTGCATGCAAACCGCAAGTAGTGATGGTTAAGGTTTACCGTTTGGCAATCGAAAACAGAGCGGAAGTCTGGCCCTATGGCTTGGCTTCCGTTTTTTTGTTTTCATTTGCCGATCGCGGCCGATTGAGAGTGGGAGCAAGGTTCTCACTTAGGCGATCAATTTAGAGCAGCCCGTTCATTGGTAATCTATTGAGCACAACTTATTGTTCAAGAAAGCCGCTACGCGGCGTAGTGCTCGAACTTGATTTTTGTTCTTAGTTGTAATGCATGATTTTCCCTTTCTCAAAGGAGCAATCGTGCCGACTTACAACAGTCTACCGTCCGAATCCAAACACTTCCAAGGAGTTTACTTCAAGAAATTGGCCGAGAACCTGCACTTGGCAGGAAAAGCCAAGCGCACTGTCTATGGCTACGTTCGCGCGGTCAAAAACTGTCCGAATTCAGCAAACGGGTGCCCGAAGTGATCACTCAATCACAGGTCTCCCAACTGATTGATGCCTGCCAGAGCGTTCGATTGAAAACCTCCCTGTGGACCATTTAGGCGATTGGCAGTTGAAAGCTTACCGTTGGCGATGCTGCCAGCTTCGCTCCGACGCTGGCAGCGTCGCCAACGGATGGTAAATTCTTAACTGCCAGTCGCCTTACACACTTCGGATGTTGCCTCGACCGACCTTGGGTTGTCATCGCATTTGCGAGATCGAACCGAATCCCTAACATCAGCGCGAGGCGAGGCAGCCACTGGGGCAACGCCACTACGGGCTTCTTGAACAGATAGTATGAGCATCGGCTTGTCCAATCAATGGCAAGCCCTTCTTGTTCACCCAATAAAGAACCGCATTGAAACCGAACTCTGCCGCAACGCGATGTTAAACCTTAATTTGTTATCCATCGTTGTGACTCACTGGTTCTTCTTTCCGAGACTACGCGGCGAACAGCACCAGCAAAATGACTGCAAGATCTACAAGGGCGTGGAATGTCATAACGCGAAAAATACTAGTTGGCCTAGTCGCCTCGAGAGCAGCAACAAACTCGTGGCTGGCTCCGAGCATGTCATTTTCGATAGCCTGTTGGGTGCACACGTTGTGAACCGCTATGTTTCGGATTTGTGCCTTGTAAATCATGTGGCAATTCGACAATGCAAAAAGCGCAAATGCAGATGCAAGGGCGCATCGAACCGGCAAGGAGTCAAGTGGAGCCTTTGCTGCAAGTACGTATCCGACTGTTGCAAGCGAAACCGTGATGTAGAATTTCCAGAAGGATGCGAGGTGCGCCTCTGCGTCAAAGAGCAAGCTGCAAATTGTTTTAATATTTTCAGTCATTTTTTAGATGGACAGCATATTGCGATCTATCCGTTTGGCCTCGGACGATGTCGCAGTTGATTTGATTTTAACGGCCACGCGGACAGATCGTGCGTTGAGCTTTGACAGGGTTACCACCGCCAAAGCTCCCTCGCGAAAAACGTTTGACACGCCTAGAGAACAAACATCAAAGACTAACAAAATTTCTCAACCGAAGCGAGAAGAAAGCACGAAGCAATCTGTTTAAGTTCAACGTCAGCGTTCACCGGGCACGAACCAAGAAACCAACCACTTCATACCCGCCCGAATGAGTGCTCCGTGTGCAAGTACGCCCAGCATGGGCGTGTTGTTGTGGGGTGCGTTGATGTTTGTCGCAGACAAACGTCAATCAGTCCCCCGTACTTAGTTCCAGTAATTTGAAACCGGAAGCAGTATACCAAATGTAAAACCCAAACTCAAATTTAGTACGAGGCGAGGACAACCGCGATTTCGGTAAGGAATCGTGGGGAGGAAGCCTGCGAATGTGTTCGGTAAGCTTACAAAGAATCGTCGTCAGCCACATTCTCGCCAAGACCCGCCAGGCTACGAACATCATTAGGCGACTGTCAGTCAGGAATCTACCACCCGTTGCCGACGCTGCCAGCGTCGGAGCGAAGCTGGCAACATCGCCAACGGTAAACTCTCAACTGCCAATCACCTTAGGCCGGTGCCTCCGGGTGAGCGTGCATGCCAACGCGAAACCGAACTGGAAATATCGGGGCTCAGGTAGATGGAGAGCTTGGCGCGGACACAATACGTTGCTTCGACACGGCTGAGAGACTAGGCGAAAGTCGAAGCCCCTTATCTGGGGAGATCCGATTGGCGTACCGGTGATTAGGGCTTGCCCGAAAGGTGGGATCGTGCATTCGAAGGTTACTTTGGTAGCTCGCGGAAGTCGGCAGAGAGCATAGTAGTCGACCACCGTGTTCGTCGCAGGCCTGAAGGGAATGAGCATGTACGTATTTCAGTCAGCTCGCTTCGTGAGCACCCTCGGATGCAAATCGCCGTACGGTGGTTCAAGCGAGCGCGGCGCTGACCGTGGTCCAATGGCTTGAGGCTTTGCGGTAACGTGAAGAACTCGTACTCAACCGCTTGAGTAGCGGACCCGCATGCTAGGTGGTGTGGGAGGGGCCCGGCCAAAGCCGGCCCCTATCCCGATCACATTGTTATCCGCCGTTCTTTTCTGGGCCGTGTTTTTCGATGTCGCCGTTGGGTCGAGCAACGTATCGAATTCCGTTTGCGACAAAAGAGTAATCGACGCCGGAAGCATGTGACTGTTTTTGGGCTAGGCGCACAGAGTTACGGAATTCGTCAATCAGTGAATCTGCCATTTCGTATAGTTTTACATCAGGAGATTTCTCAATCATTTGATTCCAATATTGAGTGATATTTCTCAAAAAGATTTTCAATACGCACAATTATGTGAGCCCCGTTGCCAAAGGCCACATTCTCTGGTTTGGTACATCCATTCAAAATCACTTAAAGGCGAATAACGTCTGCGATCACCGAGTCCGGACGATAGATCTTCTATTCCAAAAGCTCGCGCAAGCCGGGCTGCGCGTTCAAGTACGCCCAGCATGGTCGTGTTGTTGTGGCGTGCGTTGATTTTTGTCGCAGACAAATGTCAATCAGTCCCCTGTGCTTCGTTCCAGTAATTTGAATCCGGGAGCAGTATACCCAATGTAAAACCCAAAATCAAATTTAGTACGAGGCGAGGGCAACTGCGATCTCGGTAACGAATCGTGGGGAGGAAGCCCGCGAATGTGTTCGGTAAGCTGGCAGAGAATCGTCGTCAGCCGCATTCTCGCCAAGACCCGCTAGGCTACGAACAGAAACTTCATGAGGGCGGTGACTCCGGGTGAGCGTGCATGCCAACGCGAAACCGAATTGGAAATATCGGGGCTCAGGTAGATGGAGAGCTTGGACGGGGACACAACACGTTCTTATCTGGGGAGATCCGATTGGAGTACCCGTGATTAGGGCTTGCCCGAAAGGCGGGGCCGTGCATGCGAAAGTTACTCGGCACCGATCGGAAGTCAGCAGAGGCTGTAGTAGCGCACCGCCGAGACCAACGGCAACGCGAAGGGCCAAACGTTACTTACAAGGAGCCAGCGACCGATGACCTCGAAGCCACAACTTAAAACTCAGCTGAGTTCTACGGTAACGGCGGCCACCGATACGCGTGCCTTGGACGCAATACGGCTGGGCATCAGCCAACTGCAAGTTGAAGTTCCAGTACGTACAAATGTTGGTTTACTTTTACTTAGGGTGGTGCTGGTTGATGAAGCAGGCCGAGGTGGTGACGGAAATTCAGAAGCCACCGACGCCGTGTCCTGATTGCAAGGTTGGCAGGCTGCATCTGACGATGATCACCGATGCACAAGGGAAAGTCATCTTCCGCCGCCGGCTGCCAGAGCACAGTGTGGCGTATTTCGATTCCGGCTAGCGGTCACTCCGCGCCGACAGCAACCTAAAAATCTTTGAAGCTTCCAGCGGCAGAGAGCCTTCACGCTGCGCGGTTACTGAATCCAGAGCCAAAAATCCAAAGGTCGAGAGCAAAAAAGACATCTAAAGGGCAACGGCGGGCTTCTTGAACAAAGCGTTTGAACTTCGGCGGGATCAAACGGTGTTCCAGCGGGCAACCTCAAGGAACATCTTCACCTACTTCAAGTTCCAAAAACTGCTCCCGCGAAGTCAAACGCTCAATTGTTATGTTTCGTTGTTGCCGAGAAGTTCCTGCTGTGCCTTCCGCAAACGATTAAAGCTCGGTTTTACATCGTTCATTAATTCGTGGTACGGCCAGTTGTTGACGGAGACAAATTCTGAATGATCACCAGATTCCCATTGAGCGAGTATGGCGTTGTACGCATTGATATGTGCCAATCCATTAAGAAATGATTGTGGAATATCAGCACCCTCGATCAAATCAATATTGTCGACAATCAGATCGGCGATTTTCTTGTTTTGCGGTTGGAAGACATTCGTCATCCACGTAATCCAACGCTGTTTCTCAGTTTCAGTCAATTTGCTCGCGTCGCCTTGCCCCGCGAAATAGCCAGTCTCACCATGTTCTGGCCAATACTTCTCGGCGAAAGCGCACCATGTTTCGGAATTTGCTTCGAGACGTGCGTAAAGTGGGCCATACAGTTCGCGCAATTGTTTGTTAATTCGTTCCAATTTCGCGGTGCGGCGATCAAATGAGAGGCGATTGCAATACGTAAATATCCAACCGCCGACAGCGATGATAGCGCCTACAACGACGGCCAGTACTTTGAGCCAGTTAGCAATTGTCATACAGTTCCAATAACGTAGAGAAACATAACGTCTGCCGTAACCGGGCACGAACGGAAGACTCGGATCGCAGTTGCCGTGTGAATGAGTGCTCCGGTACACGGCTTTGTTGTACGTGCATCTCAGCGGTCATACACGACTCTCATCTTAGTGTACGCCAGCGACACCTTAGCATATTGCGCCTGCATCTCGGCCACGGCCAAATCAATCGCTGCAGTGCCCCTGCGTCGTTTCTCGTCCAGCTTGACACCGCGATGTTTCTTGATGCCCGACAAAATGTGCATGAGATTGGACATCCATCGCTGATCGTTTACTAAATGCACTTTCTCGTTGTGTGAAACGTTAACCCCAGTCGTCAAGTAGTCCTGAATGCTAGTGACAAAGTCTTCAAGAAGATGAATGCCTCGGACTTTCTGCGCAACGTCGGCAAGCTGCGCAACATTAGCAAGTTCGTAGAGGGTCTGCCGACCATCTGCTTCGTAGAGAATCTGGTCAACGACGATCTTCTCAATCTCGGTGTAGGCATCGGCAAATGTTGCAGCCTCATCCATTGTCCGGCGAGCCCGTTTGAATGCCGCGATATATGAGCGATGAACCTTCTCGAACTGTTTGAATGTGGGTTCAATAAAGTTCTCGAAGGCGTCCCGCGGCTTGGCGGCGCGCATTTCGAGAAGTTGGATACAGCGTCCAATCAGCTTGTCTATCAGCGAAATCATAGTAATCGGATAACGTCAACGTTCACCGGGCCGCGGCGAAAGACATGCAAGCAGAAAAAGCCGCGCGGCCCGCGGCTTATGGTCATTCCGCATCGAGAATTGTTGTCTGCAACGGGAGCCGGAACGAAGCTCGGAGTTGGCAGACAACAGTTTAAGGCTGATGCGGCGAAATTGCAAATTTTGG
>CALCJM010000111.1 GCA_937967505.1 uncultured Pirellulaceae bacterium
CCACACTCTGGCGAGCGTAGCCACGGTTCTGCCGCCAGATGGTGGAGAAGCAGGGAGGAGCTTGAGGGGTGTGAAAAATTTGCACTGGTGTGACGCTTGAGGTTAGGCTCCACACTCTGGCGAGCGTAGCCACGGTTCTGCCGCCAGATGGTGGAGAAGCAGGGAGGAGCTTGAGGGGTGTGAAAAATTTGCACTGGTGTGACGCTTAAGGTTAGGCTCCACGCTCTGGCGAGCGTAGCCACGTTGCCAACGTTGATTATTATCCCGATCATCCTGCGATAAAATTTCGCCGGACCACCCTGACGCGTTCACAGAAGCTATACTTAATTACCCTTTATCGTATGGCCTCAAAACTTCGTGGCCGCAGACCTTTCTTTTCTTATTTGACAGATCGACAATGATGCCAGAGACACCCACACCAGTCGAGCAATTCGTTTCGGCAGTCGGCAAACGAATCGACAGCCATCGCGCCCGCAACATCGCCGTTTGGGCAGCGCTTATTGGCGGGGCAGCAATGCTGAGCGTGGCGATCTGGTACGTGTGTGCCGGCTATCGCGTTCCTTGGATGATCTACCTTGTCGGCGGGTTGCTGACTCTCTGGTGTGGTGTGATTGCGGTACTGCTGTCACGGTCCTCGCGCGATGAGGCCGCCAGTTTTGCCGACCGATTTTTCGATCTGAAAAATGCGGTGGAATCGTGCCAGCGATTTTCGGGGGCCGGGAAGGCGGGAGGATTCTACGACCTTCAGGCTCAGCAAACGCAAACGTTGGTGGACAGGGTCTCAGTAGAGACGATACAGTACCGACCGCCATGGAAAATAATCGCTACCGCCGCTGTACTGGTCGGTGCGGCCGTGTCCCTTGGGTTTAAACCAACCAGCTCGGAAGTGCTGGCCAATCTACAGCAACAACAGGACACGTTGGCAATGACCGCTGCAGCCAATGCGGAACTGGAGAAACTGGTTGAGGAATTGCAGGATGCCACTGTCGATGAAGACGAACGCACGATGCTTAACACGGACAAACTCCGTCAGTGGGTGGCCGAACTCAAAGAGACCACTGATCTGAAGGACGCGCGGCGACAGTACGCAAAAATGGAAATGCGAGTTAATCGGGCGGTGGAAGCGCTGCAACAGCGACGTGACGAGAGCCTGTTGGACAAGGCTGCGGAGGAACTGAAAAAGGATCCGGATTCAAAGGAGTTTGGCAAAAGCCTCAAGCACAAGAAATATGACCAGGCTGCCCGGCAGCTGAAGGATCTCAAACCTGAAAAATTAAGCGAATCACGCAAAGAGTTGGCCAGGCTCAAAGCCGCCGCCAACCGAATGGCAGCCGCGGCGCGAGAGACGCGCAGTAACAATGCGGGGCAACAGAAACGGGGTAATTCGGGAGCCAAACCATCCGATGGTGATCCCGGTGACGACGGTCAACAGGCCGACGACGATCTGGCTCAATTGATTGACGAACTGGATGATGCGGTCGAGGCCCTAGACCGCGAACTGGAAGAGTTGGAGTTGATCGACCGCGGCGATCTCCAACAGGCTCAGTTCGACGACGATCTGGAGGAGGCGGACGCCGCAGCGCGAGCGAAACTGGGTGAACTGGGCGACCGGTTGATGAAGATGGCGCGCCGTCGCAAAGCGCGACAAAAATTGCGAAAGCTGAGTAAGCGATGTGCACAGTGTCAGAGCTCCGCACGCAGCGGCGACAAAAAAGCGGGCCGTGGGTCAGACGACAGCAGTCGCGCTCAACGTGACAAACACGTTGACAACGGCCAGACGACCAAACTCAAAGGCATCAAAGGCAAGGGGCCATCGTTGACGCAGGTCGAAGCTGCCGAGGATGGCGATGGCACTTCCTACCGCCGCTCGACCACCAGAGAACGCGATTTCAAACGACAATTCGAATCCTTCGTCGATCGCGAAGATATCCCCGACGATTTAAAAAGCGGGGTGAAGAATTATTTCAGTAACATTCATGAAGGGGAACAGGCGGACCAGTGAGGCTCTACCGACGATTGTTTTTGAAAATATCCCGTTGATCGGATTGTAGACCATTCCGGTAACCTTCCCGACGACTTAATTTCCCAACCACCACAACCTCGGCGATTCAGACTAACAAGGAGCCCAAACGCGTGTCCACTGCCACCCCCCACACCGAGCAACAGGCCAGTGAATTCATTGACCGTTTCAACCGTATTCGCGACGAGATCGGGAAATTTATCGTCGGTCAGGAACAGATCGTTGAAGATGTGCTGGTCGCCATTATTTGCGGCGGCCATGTGCTGCTTGAAGGGGTTCCGGGGCTTGGAAAAACGGCCCTGGTTAACACAATCAGCCACGCGCTGGATTTGAAATTTAAACGCATCCAGTTCACCCCTGATCTGTTGCCCGCTGACATTGTTGGGACACAGATTTTGATCGATCGCGGTGGTACCCGAGAGCTCGAATTTCAACCTGGACCTGTGTTTTGCAATATCCTGCTGGCGGACGAAATCAACCGGGCGACCCCCAAGACACAATCCGCGTTACTGGAAACAATGCAGGAAAAATCTGTCACGGTGGCCGGCCAGACACACCAGTTGGAATTGCCCTTTTTTACCTTGGCGACACAGAACCCGATTGAGCAGGACGGCACCTTCCCGCTGCCCGAGGCTCAGTTGGACCGGTTCTTTTTCAAACTGTTTGTCGAACTGCCCAATCATGACGAATTTTCGGAAATCCTCAACCGCACCGGTGGTAACACGGCACCGGAGGTCAATGCGGTGGCGTCGGGCGCGGATATCATGGCGATGGGCAGTTTGCTGCGGGACGTCCCCATCGATACGAAAGTGCAGGACCAGCTGGTGCGCATCGTGAGGGCCACACACCCGGGTGATGAAAACGCCCCCGAAGCAGTCAAACGCTTCGTGCGCTACGGATCCTCCCCACGCGGTGCTCAAGCTTTATTGTCGGCGTCGAAGGCACGGGCGTTGTTGGAAGGCAGATACCATGTGGCCAACGACGACATCAATCGGATGGCACTGCCGGCACTACGACATCGCATCATGCTCAGCTTCGAAGGCGAGGCCGCAGGAATGAGTACTGATGAGATCGTCAACAGTGTCATCAAACAATTCCCGGTCTGACTGCTTCCATCATGCTTACTGACGCAACCTTCATTCGCCGCCTAGATTCGCTGTACCTGCTGGCCCGCAAGGTGCTAAATGGTTCGCTGCAGGCGGATCGCAAAAGCACCAAAAAAGGAACGGGGATCACATTTGCGGACTACGCCGAATATCATCCGGGGGCCGATTATCGCTCGATCGACTGGAGGGTGTTTGCGCGGTTCGAATCGCTGGTCGTGAAATTGTTTGAGGTCGAGGAAGACGCCACGATCTATATTCTGCTGGATCAGAGCAAATCAATGGAATCAAAATTCCGTTACGCGCGACAACTGGCTGCAGGACTGGGATACATTGCACTTAATTGTCTTGACCGGTTGGCCGTTTACGGGTTGAGCGATTCGCTGACGCCGTTGCTGGAACCGGCCCGGGGGCGTGGCAGTGTGATGCCACTGCTACAGGAACTGGAGGACGCCCGGACGGTTGCCGGTGATACGCGTTTCAATAGTTGCAGTCGATTGTTTCAGGCCAGGCATCAACGTAAATCGGTCGTAATTGTGATCTCGGATTTTCTCTTCCCCGATGGATTTGACGATGGGTTGAGCTATTTAAATTGGCATAAACACGACGTGTATTGTCTACAGGTGCAGAACGACGATGACACGCGTTGCACTCTCAAAGGCGACATTGAACTGGAGTGTGTGGAAACCGGTCAACATCGGCGGGTAACGATTTCGCCACGCGAAGCGGCGCTGTACGAAGAAGCGGTCGCGGCGCTCAACGCGCGGTTGATTGCGTCTTGTGCCAGTCGTCGAATTGGCCTGGCGTCCACCACCCCGGAAATTGCGTTCGATCATGTGATTCAGGATATTCTCCGCAAGGGAGGATTGGTCGCTTGAGTTTTGCCAGTCCTGTCTTTTTTTGGGCGCTAGTTAGCCTGATTCCGCTGTGTGCGATCTATCTGTTGAAGGTGCGACCGACGCGGAAACCAACCAACGCATGGTTTCTCTGGGAGGATATCTTCCAAGAAAACAGAGCCACGTCACTGTTTCAAAGGTTTCGCGACCTGTTCAGTTTGCTGCTGATGGGACTGGCGTTTCTGGCGATCGTGCTCGCGCTGGCCCGCCCGGATCTTTCAGGCGACCGGCAGTACGATCTGATTTTATTGATCGATAATAGTGCCTCAATGAGCGCCAACGATTCCTCCGGCGTGCGACTGGACCAAGCCAAAAAAGTCGCCGCCGACATCGTCAAGGCGCTTAACGGCACGCAGCGCTGTAGCGTAGCGGTGGTATCCAACGAGGCTCGTTTCCTGTCTAACCTGACCGATAATCCCCAAGAATTGCTGACGGCGATTGAGTCGGTCGCACCGTCGTTGTTGCCCTCAAAATTTGATGTGCTGGAGCAATTTGCCGCAGAAAAGCAGGCAAAAAAGCAGGTGGAAGACCGCAAGGATGACGCTCAACCAGTCAGTATATCGAAGCGACAATCGCGCGTGATTTTGATTTCGGACGGCTGTGGCGACCGGTCGTTGCCTGAGGGTATCGAACTGATGAAGGTCGGGTCAGGGGACAGACCCAACATTGGACTGGTCGCCTGCGACATGCGTCGTTTGCCAGGCGGCTCCGGCCGCGTCGGTGTTTTTTTTCAAGTGGCATCAACCTGGCATCAGCAGGTTGAAGCGGAGTTGGTGCTGGGGTTCGATTCGCCAGACGCACCGACTAAATTTGTTCCGTTGGAGGTGCAGCCAGGTGTCAATCCGCCGGAGGTCTTTGAATTGGATGACGCTCAGGCGGGGCAATGGTACTTCCGCCTTTCGGCCGGCCGGCAAGACGCACTGCGGGTGGACGATGTGGCTTATTTGACGTTACCGCCTCGCCGCCCAATTTCGATCGCCGTTGTGGCCCAAGACCGTTATTTTTACGAAAACTGTGTGCAGGCGTTTTCGCAAAACGATGGCCTGCTGAAGTTGTCTGACGCCAGTCAATCGGCCGGGTTACTGATTGGTGCGGGTGATTTTGCGGTGCCCGCTGGTTACGATGGTGATTTACTGGTGTTCCAACCGTCGGGCGTGTCTCCGTTCTGGCAGGACTTGGGGGAAGAGATAGAAGTGACTGAGGCACGTACGGTGGATGACGGCCATCCGGTGATTCGGCATATCGACCCGTCCTTGATGCCATTTGTGGGCGCTCGCAGGCTGGCAGCGCCGCCGGGAGCAGAGGTGCTGGTAAAGGCAGAGGACGATACGCCACTGATCTATCGGGCGACGCACGCGGGGCGATCGGCAGTGGTGCTGAATTTTGACCCCTTGGCATCTGATTTCTATTTGAGTGCATGGTTCCCGGTTGTCGTTTATTCGTCTGTCACGCATCTGGCCGGCCGGAGCGATGAAGTGCCGGCCACCTGGCGAACGGGACAGACGGCCCACATTCCGGGAGTGCAGGGCGGAGAAAAATCATTGATCACCACCCCCGATGGGGCGACTGTGCAAACGGAATCCACACGAACGGCACCACTGAAACAGGCCGGTTTTTATGAATTGACCAACAACAGCGGAACGTGGCCAACCAGTTGCAGCTTGCTCTCCACCGGTGAAACCTTGATCGACAATTCCAACATTAACGACTCCGGCAATCCCGTCAATCGCGGGGCATCGCCGACGGCCTGGCTGACACTGATTGCGATTGCCATCCTGGCCGCCGAATCGATGCTGTACCAGCGCAGAAAGGTCGGTTAAACAATGGAATTTCTTACCTGGGGGCCATTGGCGTGGTTAAGCATCGTTGCCGGGTTGGGCATCGTCTGGAAGTCTAGCCTGGTGGATGCCCCCTTGTGGAAACGCACCAGCGCATTTTTGTGCCGTGTGTTGGGGATCGTGTTTTTGGTTCTGGCACTCTGCCGTCCGTTCGCCTTTCATTCCAGTAACGATCTGCACGCGCTGTTTTTGGTGGATGTGTCGCAGTCGGTCGATCTGGCATCTGCCACCAACGCCATCAGCGAAATAGACGCCATGATTGCTGCGCTGGCGGTGACGGATTCATATTCGATTTTTGCGATTGGAGCAAGTAATCGGGAATTTGAATCGGCTGCGGAGCTGAAGACTTGGTTGACCGACTGGCAGAAATCCGGTGCTGACGACGCATTTCGCAGTTCCTCACCGATTGCCCAGGCGCTGCTGCAATCGAGGCTGGCGTTTCCTGCGGGAAAGATGAAACGGGTGGTTCTGTTCTCCGACGGACGGAACACGCATGGTGATCTGGAGGAATCGTTGCGACAACTGAGGGCCGAATCAACTTCGGTTCATTTCCGAAAGCTGGACGCGCTGGCCGAACCCGAGGCTGCGGTGGTGTCCCTGAAACCCTCGTCAACACGCGCCTTTTTCGGCGAGGTTGTCCGTTTGAAGGTGACGTTATCCAGTAATCAGATCATCGGCGCGCAACTGCGAATTGTTCACAGGGGTGTTTCGGTTCAGGATCGGGCAGTCAAAATCGTTCCCGGCCAGCCCAATCGATTCTATTTTGATGTCGATATGAATACTCCGGGCGACAGCAAGTGGACGGTTGAGCTACGGGCGGAGGAGGATCATTTTCCGATCAACAATCGACGAACCTGTACAGTCGCGGTTCGTGGTAAGCCCCGGATTTTGGTATTGCATGAGAACGTGCGTGAGATGCGTTCATTCGAGCGCGCGATGGCTCAACAGGAGGTCGTGATCGAGGTGCGCGGCAAGTTTGGTTTACCGGACTCCATTCAGGGGTTAACAGCCTTTGATGCGATCGTGTTATCGGATTTTCCAGCGACATCGATGAATCAGCGGCAGATGAATTTACTGAATCGATATGTAAAAGACTTTGGTGGCGGGCTGGCAATGCTGGGGTCAGACAACAGTTTTGGATTGGGTGGCTATCATCGTACACCCGTCGAAGAAGTGCTGCCGCTGGTTTCCCGATTTGAAAAAGAAAAAGAGAAACCCGCGTTGGCGATGGTGTTGGTGATGGACAAATCCGGGTCAATGCAGGGAGTGCCGATCGCGTTGGCGCGGCAGGCCGCCAAAGCGGCAGCAGAACTGCTGGGGCCGCGCGACCAGATTGGTGTGATTGGATTTGATGGTTCTCCTTACGTGGTCAGCGAGATGCGGAGCGCTCTGGAGATTGACGCGATCAGTGCTGAAATCGATTCACTGTCCGCCGGTGGAGGCACCAATATGTATCCGGCGATGGTGGTGGGGAAAGAGATGCTGGAAAATGCCAATGCGAAAATCCGCCATATGATCTGTTTGAGCGACGGGCATACTCAACCCGCCGATCATGATTCTCTGACCCAAGCAATGATCGATGGGGGGATCACCATTTCCACTGTCGCCCTTGGCGATGCGGACCGACAGTTGCTATCCAATATTGCCGAAATTGGGCGCGGGCGGTACTACGAGACCAATGATCCGGCCAACGTACCGCAAATTTTTACGAAGGAAACCATGCAGGCATCGAAGTCGGCGATTAAAGAAGACTTGTTTGGTTCGGTGCAGGCTGGCGACCACCGTGCGCTGGCCGGTTTTCAACATGCCGAGCTTCCCTTTAGTCTTGGCTACGTAATGACGCAACAAAAACCAACGGCTCAGGTGCTGTTGGTGACCGAAACTGGCGATCCTCTGTTGGCCATTTCGCGATTCGGGCTGGGAACGGGGCTGGCATACACCAGCGACATGACCGATCGCTGGGGGGGCGAGTGGCTGGCGTGGGGTGATTTTGGCCGATTTTGGGGGCAGATCTTTCGCGCCATCAGCCGTAAGCATGACAGTGCGGGGGTGCGTGTTTCGTCACAGGTCATCAACGATTCCTGGCAGCTGGCCATTGCACGAACCGATTCCGCCGGACAGCCACGGTCGAAAGTTCCATGGGAGTTGTCCACGCTGAACGATTCCGGCGTAACGGAATCATACGAGGTACTGGAGACTGGTCTGGGACAGTATACCGCGTCGGTTCCTCTGGGCCAGGCGGAGAGTCTGGCATTGCGGTTGCGCGATCCCGACAGCGACAAAACTAAAGTGCTGCACTATGACCGACCGTATCCGCGCGAGTACCTGCTGTCTCGAAAGGCAAACCCGCAGATCGCGGCACTGCCGGGCATGTCCGCAGCAGAGATGCGCAGCGATCTGGTGCCCATCTCATTGCGTCGCTCGATTGTGCACTGGTTCTATTTCGCGGCGTTGGCGTTCTTACTGGTTGGCAACTTCATCCGCCGAATCTAGTGGTTGGCCCACCTTCGATTTTTGAGGTAGTGAGTTGCCTAAATTGCCGCGCCGGCTGTCTAGGATTTGGGGACTGGCTCACAAGAATTGATTCTTGTCCCTGCACTCTGTCCGGGCCCCACGAAAACAGGGATGCCACAGTTATTCGATCGCCGCAATGAGGGAATCGACCAGTGCGTCATTGAAGTTGTGTCCGATCCACTGAATTTTCCCTTCGTGGTCGATCACGATCACTGTTGGGATGCCGAAAATTCCGTAGTTGTCAGAAATGTTTCTGCTGCGACCGTCATAGAATGACCGCCACGTTAGCTTGTTTTCCAGTTTTGTATTTAGACCCTGAGTTGGGGTTTCATCAAGATTCACCCCCAACAATTCAAACGGCTTGCCTTCATTTTGCTTTACGAGCGACCGCCCGTGATCGAATAGCGATCGGCACGGCGGTCAGGTACTGGACCAGAATTCAAGCACCACGACTTTGCCGCGAAAATCAGACAGCCTCATCGGGGTCCCTTCAAGGTCCGAACCTTCGACATCCAACGCCATGTAGCCCTTCCGCAAACCGGTCGCAGTGAACTCGCTTTGGGAAACTGCCGGTTCGCCCGTTTCGCAGCCGGTTTGCGCAAATACGACCCATGCAGCAACAGCCAACATCGATGTCAGAAATCCTGTTTTGAAACACATTGCTATTTATCTCTTCGAATGCTGTAACAACTTGTGCACTGGACTAACTTGAACCCGCTATTCTATTGGAGAACGACGTTGAGGGCAAAGCATTCACGCTATTTTCCACCGGGGACGATGTTTTCGAATTCAAAAAATGCAAACACAAAATGCACAAACAGTACGAATAACGTGGCCCAAAGGATCGTGCGTGTCACACTCCGGCTGACGTCGGTGGAGGACTGTTTGGGCGACACTCCACCGTGGTACGCGATTACCGCAATCCCGAATCCACTGAACAGGAGTTTGGCCAGTAACCAGCCAATCCCCCGGTAAAACACCGTGTCAGGTTCTTCTAACCCGCGATGAAAATAGTAGTGCCAGAAGTTTCCACCGTGTCCCAGGTGTGTGAAAATAAACACAACCAGGCTGACCAGTCGCGCTGCAAAAAAAGACAGAAATGAAAGCACCGGTGTGCAAATCAAAAACGACCAGATCACCGGCGTTAGGAGGTAGCGTTCCGGTGGCGCGCCGAAGGTGCGCATCGCGTCCAGCTGATTTCCAAATTGCCGACCACCAATATCAGCCGTCACAGCCGCCCCGCAGCGTGCCGCGATCAACACACATGCCAACACCGGGACAAAGATCCGGTAGGTTGCAAACCCCAACGCGGTCAATAAGTCTTCCACCAACAGCGGTTCGGTATAGTCGCTGTACGGCAGAAATTTGAAAGTAAAATAGGTTGTCACGAATCCGCTGATCAGCCCCGAAGCAATCAAATACAGGCACGCCGTGGGTCCCGTCACCAGCATCAGGAAATGCCAGAAGTACCTCAGCCCCCAGCGCGGATTTTTCCAGATCGGCAACAGACCTGGCAGTCCGCCAACGAGCGCGGTCAATGACTGTGTCGTGCCCACGAAAAAATCAGTCACGCGATCCCGCAGGTCCGACACCAGCGGAAATTCATCTACCTCTTCGCTTTTGCGAACCTTGGTCGTCATCGGTTGGAGTGCGGCTTCGATGTTGTCCCACTGATCGCGCGGCATCTCGGACAGGGTCCGGTTTTCAGGATTGAGTAAAAACACCCGATCGGCGATCGGCATCAGCGACCGGTAATCGTGTGTGACGATGATAGATGTTTTTTCGTATTGTCGGTGTGTCTGTTCAATCAGTTCGGCAACTTGTTTACCTGTTAGCGGATCAAGTCCCGAGGTAGGTTCATCGTAAAGAATCACTGCCGGGTTGAACATCAGCGTACGAGCGATGGCCAGTCGTTGGCGTTGCCCACCGGAGAGACGCGCTGTTGGCACATTGGATGGCACTCGCAATTGGTCCAGCAATTCCGACGGTGCTTGCGGCAGCGGTGCATCGACGGCACTTGATTTGGCGAATCCCAGATTTTCCACCGGGGACATTTCATCAAACAGTGCAAAGTTCTGAAAGACAACGCCTGCATCACCTGCAGTAGTTACCGCACCGTTAATCAACACGTTGCCGTGGACCTGGATCGCTGATTCGAAGGTGCCGGTCAGACCGGCGATCATGCGCAGCAAAATAGATTTGCCTACACCACTGGGGCCAACAATTAGGGTGATCTCGTTGGCGGCAAAATCAACAGAAACATCATCCAACAGCTGGCGGGAGCCCGCCGTTACACTGATATGTTGAAGACTCACAGGAGAGGACGGCCCGGGCATTTCCGCGCAAGCCACGTCAGCGGCAGGCTTATTCACCGACACCTCCCGCATCTTCGTTGGGCATCGCGGCACTGTTTTGACTGCCGTTGCGTTCGCGGCTTTCGTGCGAGGTTGATGCTGAAAACCCGATCGGAAATTCTGTATCTGCGGTGGCAATCAACAGCGGCAACACCCGCAGCGGTTCGGTTGCCTGTGGCGGCTGTTGTTGAGGCGGTTGCGGTTTCCCCGGCTTAAGCACCAACCAGCGATCGTCCTTATGCAGCACCCGGTTGCGCAGCACACGCGCGAATTCAGTGGTGATTTTTCCATTGGGCGATCCAAACATCGCCTGTCCGATATTGGTAATGGTCGATTCGAGTCGGTTGTTGGCCATTCGCATCGCCTGTTTTGCATCGGTGGAACGCCACGTTTGTTCGATTGAGTCTCTCAATTCCGGGTTGTTGACCACCGCGTGGCGAAAGACTTCCTTAAACAATTGCTTGACCTCGGGGTCGGACAGGAACTGACCGGCGGCGGTGGAAACCGTCGCGGTTACTTCTTCGTTGGCTAGAACTCTGGCAACCATATTCTGTTGCAGTTCGATGACGTCTTCCAGATGCGATTCAAAAATGGGCAGGGCCTTGTTTTGAACGAATCGGTCGAACTCTTTTTGCGACAGGTTCTTGCCCGGCAATGGAGATTTGTCATACAGGAACCGCCAGCCGAAACGCCAGACCGAGACCTCCTGCCAGATCTCCTGGCCAATTTGCTCGACCAGAGGCGAGGCTTCTTCCTGAACGATTGGCCAAACCTCGGCCTGGATGACGGGGATCAGTGCGTTCTGGACCACATCGCGTTGATAGCGTTGGCCAATCGCTGCCACCGTATCCTGACGGCGTTCCAGTTCTAGGGCAATACCATCGCGGATCAACCGGGCAGAATCGACGATTGTTTTTTCAATAACCGGTCGGAACTGTTTGATCAGGTCTTCCTGGTGGTCGGTGTAAGCTGAGTGAATCAGCCCGGTGATTTCTTTGCGCATCGAAGGACTCATCATCGTTTTGACCACCCACGCGGGAGACTGATCCGTTGCATTAAGTTCTACCGCAGCTTCGTTGCCGATGGGAGGCCGCCCACTGAAAAAGGTCACGGTCGCGCGCTTCACCCACGCCAGTCGAACTGGTCTGCCTGAGTTGGCCTGATCCGACCGGCTTTGGTCAAAATCAAAATCGGTCACCATTCCGACCGGTTTCAGTCCGTCTTCGGATTCCATAAACACCGGATCGCCAATACCAATCACGACAGAAAATGGTGACACGATATCAATTGAGTCGCGTTGAGCCCCGACGTAATCAACCAGGTGCCGAACTGCCTGCGGCGAAGTTCTCCCCGAGTGCCGGACCATAATCACGATCGAGGCAACGATCGCCATCCAGATCAGGACCCCGGCGATCAGCTTAATTTCCAAGTTGTTTCGCATGATGGGTGGGCTGTAGGGGCGAGTTGCATAAAAGTGGGGGAAAGGACATCGGCATTCCCCCAACAAAGGTACCCGAAGTGTCCTGTTCAGGTTTTGGTAATCCTGTTTCTTCTTACCCTGCTCCAATTGGTTGGACGAACCGTGCTGTTACCAAAATATGCCCGGAGGTCGAAACTGACACGGTCAAGCTCCTTTATCATGCGTTTGCGGCAGAAATAACTCCATGAAGGATGGTCATTGCATCCGAGCGTGCCTTTTCAGATCGCTGCCGACCGGTTGGAGAGAATTAACGGCTTTGGTCAGTTGAATTTCTGACAGGTCAGATTACGCTACGGGAGTTGATTCCACCTTCATTTCATGGCTCACCATCTTGGAAATTGGGAGAAATCGGCTCCCTCCTGAAATTTCATGGTTAATATATTATTGCCGAGCGTTTTAGCAACGCAAGCAGTCGATTCACCAACCTGATTTTCACCTCCTGCCTACTTCATCATGAATCTTCTTCTATGCTAAAGCAAGCCTCCGTACCGCCCACCGACGAACCGGATCATGAACCGCGCTGGATTGATATCCTTAAAGCATACCGGTTACCGATTCTACTGGTCGGTCATGTGCTGATGTTTCTGGGGATCTACTGGGTCGCGTTCAGCCTGCGGTTTGATTTTGCGATTCCGGAAGGTTACTCTCTGGTTTTGCGGGCCACCGTTCCGATCGTGGTGGGAATCAAAATATTGGCCTTCTATTTTATGGGGGCAATACACGGTTGGTGGCGGTATGTCACGTTTTCGGATTTCATCACGCTGCTGAAAGTGTCGGTGGCCGCAACGGTCGCGATTGTTCTGATCGACCATTTCGTTTTGAACGACTTGCAGATTCCTCGTTCGGTCGTTTTGAACGATCTGATTCTTTCGATCGTTCTGGTGGGCGGTCTGCGGTCAATCTCACGCGTGTGGGACGAACGCATTGCCGTTTTCCACTCCTCGCGCGGGCGTGATCGGGCGTTGTTGATTGGCAGTGAGTACACCGCCGCCAAAATGGCGCATTTAATCAACTCGCAGCCCGGCAGTAAAACGCGCGTTGTCGGTCTGGTATCTGCCAAAAAACTCCCCGGCAGAAAGAAAAAGCGTTTCAGTGATATGATCGTCGTTGGCGTCGCGGATGACCTGAGAAAACTGGTTGAACACTATCGCGCCAGCACCGTGTTTGTCCCCAGTGGAGCCCTACCCGGTAAAGAACTGCGCACCCTCTTGGATACCGCGTCAGAAAACAACTTCAAGGTGCGGGTGGTCTCTTCTCTGGACCAGGCGTTGGCCGGCAGCAAAGAAATTCCCGTGCGCGATGTCTCGGTTGCGGATTTGTTGCGGCGTGATCCGGTTTCGCTGGACTCGACCGCCATTAAAACGTTGATCGCGGGGAAGAACATCCTAGTCACGGGGGCCGGTGGCAGCATCGGTTCCGAACTCTGCCGACAAATTTCAAAATTCGGGCCGGCATCGCTGGTCCTTTTGGGCCGTGGCGAGAATCGTATTTTTCATATTGAACGCGAGCTAAGGTCGAACCAGCAAATCAAGGAGCTGATCCCGCGCATTGCCAGCGTCACGGACCTGCCTCGCATGGACGAGGTGTTTGAATCCTACCGGCCCGATGTTGTTTTTCATGCGGCGGCACACAAGCACGTACCACTGGTGGAGGCTAACGTGGGCGAGGCTGTTTTGAACAACGTGCAGGGCACAAAAATTGTTGCCGATATGGCAGTCAAGCACGGAGTAGAGCGTTTTGTGCTGATTTCGACCGACAAATCAGTCAATCCGACCAGTGTGATGGGGTGCACCAAACAAATGGCCGAACGCTATTGTCTGGCGTTGGGCAACGAACCCCAAGTCAGCACCCGGTTTATCGTTACGCGTTTTGGAAACGTGTTGGGGTCGGCAGGCAGCGTGATTCCTATCTTCCAACAGCAGATTCGTCAGGGTGGGCCGATTACCATCACCGACAGTCGTATGACGCGGTTTTTTATGACCATACCCGAGGCCAGTCAGTTAGTGTTGCAGGCCGCCGCGATGGGCAGCGGTGGAGAAATTTTCGTGCTGGAGATGGGACAGCAGGTCCGCATCGAGGACATGGCGCGCGATCTGATCAGGTTGGCCGGCTTGCCTTCCGACGCCATTGACATCGTCTATACCGGTATCCGTCCGGGCGAAAAATTGTACGAGGAACTGTATTATGATGACGAAGAGGTTATGAAGACCGGTCATCAGAAAATTCTCTCCGCTTACCACCGCGTTCGTGAATTGGCGCAGGTTGATGCGGACGTGCAGAGTTTGGTCCGGTTGGCATTTGCGCCTTCTGAAAAGCTGCGCCAGCGTCTGCGTGATTTGGTACCGGAGTATTATGTACCGGAGGAAAACGCGCTGCCCGATCCGTCCACTAGTTCCGCAACCAGCAATTGATGTCCCACCAAGAGTCAATTTTACCGGCTTAAAACTTGCGTGACCTGCCTGTTCCCCGCGTCTTCTCTTTTAAAAAAAGATCTTCCCCTGTTTGATTGACAAGTTCTCACACAGGTCA
>CALCJM010000112.1 GCA_937967505.1 uncultured Pirellulaceae bacterium
GGCCCTGCCACCGTAAAGCTAGCCAAGCGGGCCTTATCTTCACTGAGCTGTGCGATTTTATGCATGAGCGCTTCGTCCCACATATCTGGATTTTTGGCGGGGCTAAAGCCGTCCAGAAACCATGCATCAATTTTGGCGCTACAGCGCGTTGACCTCGCCTAGGGAAGGCAGCAACATTGTATTCGAGCGACGATTCCTTCCCAGCAACAGCGGGCTCACTTCAGTCTAGCCTTATTTGGTCGTAAGGTGCCTAGCAGTTGAAAGCTCACCATCTAATTGGAGCAGCCTCGTGTATAAGAAGCTAATGTTTTGTTTGATTCGCAAGCTTATCAAACCCAACCCATCGCCGACCATTGGAGTTCCTCAAACGTTATCCACGTCTTGAAGAACGATGCAAAAAGCACCCGATTTTTCAATCGGGTGCTTATATGCCTGGTCAGTGCTTTGCCTGAAGATGGCTGCCTATCGAGCACGTGCTGCGGCCGCAGGCACTCCCACAGCGCGAGGTGTTGGGCGTACAGTCACCGCCACATCCTGACCATTGCGAACGTTTCGCACGATCATGTGTGCGATGGGTTGGACAACCGGCGAAACATAATATTGAGTGCCAACCCTTCCAGCCGCTGCCGCAGCTGTCGCAGGGATGGGGCCACCCCCACCAGGTGTTGGCGATACCAATCGGTTCAGCATCCCAACGGCATCAAAACTGTCTCGCGCGAATCCGAAGCCCTGACCGTTGACCGTGCGAATCTCGTCCCCCACTTCCAAACCGGCTTGCTGAGCCGGGCTGCCGGGCGTGACGGATACGATGCGAAGCAGTCTGCCGTCATAACGGTTGACCAATCGAACGCTAAACCCAAAGTAAAACTCGTTCTGCGGCTGAGGCTGTGTAACCGGTGGCACGTAGTATTGTTGAGCCGTGCGAGTTCGTTGAGCCTGGGCGTCGGCGGTCAAGCCGGCGATTGCGACAGCCAAGGTTGCGAAAGAAAGAAATGTGCTTTTGATGAAAGTTTTCATTGTTCTCAGTCCCGTAAGAAAGTTGTTACTTGTCGGCCGCCGTCTTTGACTGCCTTTGTTGAAAACCTCCAACAGCACTAACCGTGCCAATGAAGGTTAAAGCTCAGAAAAAAAATTGCGGGCGACATTTCCGGCATCAAAAACAAGGGCCACTCCCAGCGCCCCGATAAAACATGCGTTTAACTGTCATCGCGTGTTCGACACGGTAGCATCAGGTTGACCACACCGCCCAATTGTCCAATCGCGCACAGGTCTTGCCATCCTTGCGATCAGAAGCTGGCAGAGCGTCGGCGGAGCCGCAGGTCGGGCAACCCGGATGGTGAGCAAGTTGGTGCGCCGCAAAAGCACCCCTGCAAGCCTTTCGACGCGACTGAAAAAACTTGCTAGAATTAGCCTGCGGCTTTTTCATGCACGTGTTTTTGTCGATCAAACAATTTTTGTCAATTTGAAAACATGATCCCCCAAACCCATCCTACGCCGGCCGAAGCTGCCGATCTTCCCCTAGAAAAACTCAAACAGTACTGGGGATACGATGCGTTTCGTCCACTGCAGCGCGAGGCGATTGAGTGTGCGCTGGCCGGGCAGGACAGCGTCGTTGTGCTGCCCACTGGCGGTGGAAAATCACTGTGCTACCAGGTACCGGCGATCTGTAAAGACAAAGTCGCAGTGGTGGTTTCCCCATTGATCTCGTTAATGAAAGACCAAGTCGACGGGCTCAACGCCAGCGGGATCGCCGCCGCCAGCATCAACAGTTCTCTTTCCGATAATGAAAAACGGCTGGTCGCTCACGAGGTGGAAACCGGAAACCTCCAATTACTGTACATGGCACCGGAACGCTTGGTGCTTCCCGCCACCATCGATTTTCTCAAACGAGTCGGTGTCGCATTTTTCGCTATCGACGAAGCCCACTGTATCAGTTCCTGGGGCCACGATTTTCGCCCCGAATACCGACAGCTTGGCGAACTTAAAAAACACTTCCCCGGAGTCTCGGTGCACGCATTTACCGCGACCGCGACCGAGCGCGTGCGCGCTGACATCGCCCGACAACTGAACCTCGAAACGGCCAATACACTGGTTGGGTCATTCGACCGGGAAAATCTGCTGTACCGTGTCCATCGGCGCGGCGATACGCTGACACAAATGCGCGAAGTAATCGACCGACACAAAGACCAGGCCGGCATCGTGTACTGTATCAGCCGCAAGGAAGTTGAAAACGTGGCCGCCACGCTTAACGAACTGGGCTATAAAGCAAAACCGTATCATGCGGGACTGACCGTCGGCGAA
Organism: uncultured Pirellulaceae bacterium; assembly: GCA_937967505.1. Taxonomy (GTDB): domain Bacteria; phylum Planctomycetota; class Planctomycetia; order Pirellulales; family Pirellulaceae; genus Mariniblastus. The sequence goes on from CALCJM010000112.1 coordinate 2,302, forward strand.
CGTACGAACCACCAGGATGATTTTATCAACGAGCGCGTCGATATCATCGTCGCCACCGTCGCCTTCGGGATGGGCATCGACAAATCCAACGTGCGTTTTGTCGTTCATTCGGGCATGCCAAAATCACTCGAAGCGTATCAACAGGAAAGTGGCCGGGCGGGACGCGACGGGCTACAATCAGAATGCACGTTGCTGTACTCCGGTGGCGATTTGATGATGTGGAAACGGATGCAGTCCGATCCGGGTGCCGGCAGCCAAGAACTGCTCGAAGCGATGTACAGTTACTGCACCCGCAACCTTTGCCGGCACCGCATGCTGGTCGAATACTTTGGGCAAAAGTTTGAAAAAAGCGACTGCGGGGGCTGCGATGTTTGTTTGAATGAACTGCAAACGGTCCCCGACAGCCTGGTCGTTGCCCAAAAGATCATTTCCTGCGTCCACCGCGTCAACCAGCGCTTTGGTGTTGGGCATGTGGCGAAAGTACTGACCGGTTCCGGAGCGGCGCGCATCCGAGAACTGGGGCATGACAAACTTTCAACCTATGGATTGCTGGCCGAGCATCGCGCCGACACCATCAGCGACTGGATTGGCCAACTGGTTGGGCAGGGGTTCTTGGAGAAATCGGGCGAATACAGCGTGTTGGTGATCAGCGCAACAGGGCGCGCGGTACTGCGCGGCGAAACGACACCCGTGCTGGTTCACAATAATCCCGCGACCAAAAAATCAGCGCGCGTTGACGATTGGGAGGGCGTTGATCGCAACCTGTTCGAATTGCTGCGGAGCAAGCGAAAGGAAACAGCGATGGCAAAAGGTGTCCCCCCGTTTGTGATTTTTCACGATGCATCTTTGCGGGACATGGCCAAGCTCCGCCCGTCATCAATCGACGCATTTGAACGCGTTTCGGGCGTTGGTGAGAAAAAAGTGACCGACTACGGCGAGACGTTTATCGCTTGCATCCTCGATTATTGCCAGCAACATGGTGTTCCCACCGATCAGGCGGTGGCCGGGGCAATGTCCGCATCTACCAGTCCACCGCTGCCACCGAAGGTAAAGAACAAGGTCATGCTTGATGCGTTTGTGCTATTTGATCAGGGAAAATCGGTTGCCGAGGTTGCCGCACAATTGGACCGCGCATTATCCACGACCGGACAATACCTAGGTAAATACATCGCCGCGCGACAAATCACCGATCCCGGGCGCTGGTTGCCCCCTGACAAAGTCCAAACTATCCGGAAGGCTATCGATCAGGTGGGCACACTGGAGCGATTGGCGCCGATCAAGGAACTGCTAGACGACGATGTCAGTTACGAAGAAATCCGCATTGTGGTGGACTGCGTGAAGGTTGAAACCGGATTTTCGATGTCGTAGTTTGCAGCGCGTCTTGAAAAGACATTGTGTCAGTGCTCCGCTTGACGAACGCCGTGTCACTGGATGAACATTCATGTCGTTTGCCCGGATCCACTCGCGCTTCAGCATGTCGATGGCTTGCAGACAGCGTTCCACCGCTGGCGAAGGGTGTCACTTGCGCTCCACCGTCTGGCGACGGTAGCTACGTTGATCGCTGCGTTTCGTGCAACACATCATCAATATCAATCTTTGACCTTTCAAGAAATAACTCGGCCGGATTCGTTCACGCTCCAGAATGTCGATGGCTTGCAGGCAGCGTTCCACCGCTGGCGAAGGTTTTCACTTGTGCTCCACCGTCTGGCGACGGTAGCTACGTTGATCGCTGCGTTTTGTGCAACACATCATCAATATCAATATTTGACCTTTCAAGAATTAACTCGACCGGATTCGTTCACGCTCCAGAATGTCGATGGCTTGCAGGCAGCGTTCCACCGCTGGCGAAGGGTGTCACTTGCGCTCCACCGTCTGGCGACGGCAGC
>CALCJM010000113.1 GCA_937967505.1 uncultured Pirellulaceae bacterium
CCGTTCGATCGTGACAATCGCTGCTGTTGCTGCCGTGATTGCCAGCGCGATGAACAGCATGACTTTTTCGCTGGAGTAGAAATAAAACCCGAACATGCAGATCGCCAGAAATCCGCCCAAAATTGCCGGGACCAAAGCGTCTTCGGTAAACCACTCGACCATGAAAAGCCTCCAAGGACTGGTTAGATTGTTTGAATTTGAAAAAGCGGGGTGACGTGCCGGCCGACACGTCTATCGATGTGTACCCTACGCGTCGCGAAAAAGTTGAGCAAAAACTTCCTGGTGATGGCCAGTTTGTTTGCTCATCACAAACGTTGGCGATCTGGGATGGTCTGCGGCGATCTAAGATGCACCCGGCAGTGCCCGAAAATAGCCGTCCTCTTGGACGATACGCAATTCCACTTCAAACAAACGGCTGAGATTCTCCCCCGTCAGTATATCAGCCTTGTTCCCATCGGCGATAATCCTGCCGCGCTCCAATAAAACCACTCGATTAATCTCCGGCGGAATCTCTTCGATATGGTGCGTCACCTGAACGACGGTCTTCCCCCCGTCAATCAGACGGCCAACGGTCTTCAGGTACTGGAATTTCGATGGCAGGTCGAGTCCCGCAGTCGGTTCATCGAAAACCAGTACTTCAGGATCGTGCACCAGGGCTCTGGCCAGCAGAAACCGTCGTTGTTGACCGGTCGATATCTTCCGAACCGGACGCTCCTGTAACGATTTAATTTCCAAATCGACCAGCAATGATTCGGCGCGGTCGATCTGTTTCGCTGTCAGGATCGATTCATCGACGTGTCCCAGTGTGTTCACAAATTTGGACAACACGAGATTCCTGCCGGTGATATCGGAAAAGAACGTCTGCTGCAGGTCCAGTGATACGATCCCCAGTCGCTGCCGTAGTTCCCAGACGCTCCAGCGGGTCTGATCGAAAAGCTTCAGCTCACTGGCCGGATCAACAAACGGATAAAGCTCGCGCGTGAGCAACTTGAGCAGCGTCGATTTACCGGCCCCGTTTGGACCAATAATTGCGGTGCTCTGGCCGGCTGAGATGTTGAATGTAAGATCGTCCAGGGCTCGTGTTGTGCCCCGAAATACAGTCACGTTTTTGCAGGAGAGAATCTGTTCCATGTCTTCCAAGTGTTCTTAACCCAAAAATACCGGTGCGGAACGCTATGTTAACGGCCGATGTCTATTGGCGGAATCCCGAACAGGGGCATCACACCACCTGCCGCATAGGGTCGGGCAAAAAAATCTGATACGATACTACTTCACAACCGAAACACACTTTCGTTCACTTAAACGGACTGACAATGAGACGATTTGCCATCCTGACTTTACTTGCCGCCCCGTTGTTGATTTCCGCACCACTGTTGGCCCAATCGGGCGGCCCCTCCGTCACTCAAACAGGGCTGAACCACGACACTTTTGATACGACCGTACGTCCTCAGGACGACCTGTACCAATTCGTCAATGGTACGTGGCTGGAGCAGACTGAGATTCCCGCAGACAAATCCAACTACGGAGCGTTTACAAAACTGGCCGATCTTTCCCAGACGCGCTGCCGCGCGATGATCGACGCGCTGTCCCACCAACAGCATCCCGATGGCAGTGATGCGCAGAAAGTCGGCGCGTTTTACAAGAGCTTTATGGATGTTGACGCCGCCAACCAAAAAGGTATTGAACCGCTGCGGGTAGAACTAGAAAAGATTGACGCACTCGAAGACCGGACAGCACTGATCAACCACATGGCACATCTGATGACCATCGGCGTCAGTGGTCCGATTGGCCTATATGTGTCTCAAGACGCCAAAAATTCGACCACCTATGCCGTTCATTTTATTCAGGACGGGCTGACGTTGCCGGATCGCGACTACTATCTAAAACGTGACAAAAAAACTCTTCAGGCGCAGATCGCCCTGATTGAATTTGCCGAAACGATTTTCGCGGCAGCCGAAATTGAGGGAGGCGAAGATATGGCCACGGCGATTCTCGATATTGAATCCAAATTGGCTCAGGCCAGCTGGCCGCGTGTGAAAATCCGCAACGCGAAAGAACGCTACAACAAATTTACCCGGGAAGACTTTCCCAAAATCATCCCGGGAGTCAATGTGCCGCAATGGATGGGACTCCTAGGAATCAAATCGCCGGAATATGTGATCGTCAACACGCCCAGCTATTTTGAAGAGCTGAAAACCATCATTGCCGATACGGAGTTGCAGGACTGGAAAGCGTGGCTGAAGTTTAAATTGATCAATGTCTACGAACCCTACCTTTCCGCACCGTTTGTTGATGCAGGGTTCAAGCTGTTCAAGGAGGAATTGGCTGGCGTCAAAGAGCAAAAGCCACGTTGGAAGCGTGGCGTCGATCTGGTGGCCGGCCATGGGGATTTCGGCACGCTGGGGGATGCCGTTGGGAAACTGTACGTGGAACGTCACTTCAAACCGGAAGCGAAAGCCAAAATGGATCAACTGGTGCAGAATCTGCTGAAGGCTTTTGCCGATTCGATTGGTGATTTGACCTGGATGGGAGAAGAGACCAAGGCCAAAGCGCGTGAAAAGCTGTTGAAAATCCGCACCAAAATAGGTTACACAACAAAATGGCGATCGTACGAGGCGTTGAAGGTGGATGCGGCTGATTTGGTGGGCAATGTGATGCGATCCCAAACGGTCGAGTTCCGCCGCAACGTGCAAAAACTTGGTCAACCGATCGATCGAGAGGAGTGGGGGATGACGCCGCAGACGATCAACGCCTATTACAACCCGACCAAGAACGAGATCGTTTTTCCGGCGGCCATTCTGCAACCACCGTTTTTTGATGTCAATGCGCCGGCACCGCTGAACTACGGCGGTATCGGTGCGGTGATCGGGCATGAGATCAGCCATGCCTTTGATGACCAGGGCAGCCAGTACGATGGTGACGGGAATCTGAACAACTGGTGGACGAAAGAGGACGCGCAAACGTTTGCGGTGCTGACCGAAAAACTGATTGCCCAGTACAGCGACTATCAGCCGTTGCCCGGGAGAAACGTCAATGGGAAATTTACCCTGGGAGAAAATATCGCCGATCTTTCGGGGCTGACGATTGCCTACAAAGCGATGGGGTATGAAGCGCTTGATCCAGCGGTCAAAGTCGCAGACTGGACGCCGAAGCAACTGTTCTTTGTCGGGTGGAGCCGTGTATGGAAACGGAAGTATCGGGAGGCGGAGATGGTGAAGCGATTATTGACCGACCCGCATTCCCCCTCGCGCTACCGGACCAATGGGCCGGTGATGAACATCGATGCTTTCTATGAGGTGTTTGATTTAAAGGAGGGCGATGCCCTTTACAAACCGCCATCAGACCGCATCAAAATCTGGTGAGATTTCCCGTTGGCAAATACGGCTGTTGATTTTTCTAAAACCGGTTTGGGGCAGAAACATCTGGCGCTGACATTCTGAAACGACAGACCCTGATCAGGGAATTGCGCAGCGATTGGTGCACGACGATGCGGTGAACATCGGTCAGCCGTATTATTTACTTCGTGCTGGGTCTCTCGTCGTGGCTACGCTCGCCAGAGCGTGGAGGGCATTGGGAAAGGCTTTCACCCGGGGCCGCATCGTTCGCTTCGGTTCCACCGTCTGGCGACGGTAGCTACGTTGGTGTATAATCTTCAAAAGGAAGAAAATTCAATGCAGGATCTTTTTCATACCCACCAAAAGCTAAAGCAGCAGTTCCCCACGCACGGCAATACT
>CALCJM010000114.1 GCA_937967505.1 uncultured Pirellulaceae bacterium
CGGCCGCCCAAAAACAAGTTCTCAATTTCAACCCAGCTCAACCCGTCAAAAAACCAAACCCCCAAACGTAGCTACGCTCGCCAGAGCGTGGAAGCCTAAAGGAAAACCACCCACCCTCTGACGACGGTAGCCACGTTTCAACGCTCACTACTACTGCACTTGAATTTCCAAGAAAATCCCGAAGTCATGTTGCGCAAACTATCTTTTCTGGGAAATCGACGAACCAAAGTCTCGGCACCGGCCCGAACCAAAATTGACGCACTCGCACAGCGCGTCAACGCCGCTGCCGGAAAACTGAGCGCACTCTCCAACCAGCAACTCAAAGCGGCCGGCGCTTCAAAGCGGGAGCAATTGGCCGGCGGCGATGCGCTGACACCGCAGTCGGCATTGGAGGCTCTTCCGCCGATTGTCGAAGCGGTTCGTCGTACGTTTGGGTTCGCGCTCCACCCTGTGCAAATCTACGCCGCCATGATGACCGCTTCCGGGCAAATTATCGAGATGCACACCGGCGAGGGAAAGACGGTCGTCACCGGTGCCGCCGCCCTGATCCGCAGCCTGCATGGCCAAGGCACTCACGTCGCGACCACCAACGCCTACTTAGCCGCGCGCGACTTTGAAGAATTGCAACCGACGTTTGACCTGCTGGGCATTGAAGCGCAGCGCTTACCCGAAGAAATGAAAAGCCCCACTGAATCCCGTGCCGCCTACAACGCAGACATTACCTACGGGCCCGGCTATCAATTCGGATTTGATTTCCTGTTTGACCAAATCACGCTCCGGCAACACAACCCGTCCTGGCTGGGACGCAGCGTCCTGCACGAGCTGAACGGGTTTGACATTAACCAACAACTGGTTCAGTGCCGGGCGCTGGACGCCTGCATTGTCGATGAGGCCGACAGCGTGCTGGTTGACGAAGCCACCACACCGCTGATCCTGTCCTTCGACACCGGCGAGGAAATTTCTGACCGTCCTTATCGCCTGGCCATGGAAGTGGCTCGTACGATGGAGCAGGACACCCACTTCAAACTTGACGGTGTCAAACGCGCGGTAGAAATTACCGAAGCGGGGAAAGCATTTTTGCGTCAACAGCGCCAACGGTCGGCACTCAAACGACTGACGCTGCAGCGCCCGTGGGAGAGCTACGTCAAAAGTGCATTGCAGGGCGATCATTTTCTGATTCGCAACGAACACTATGTCCTTCAAAACGGTGAAGTCAACATCGTCGATCAATTCACGGGGCGTATTTTTGACGACCGCAGTTGGCAAGCCGGACTTCATCAGGCGATTGAGATGAAAGAAGGAGTCACTGTCACCACCCCGCGTGTTTCCAAAGCGCGGGTGACCCGGCAGCGGTTCATGGGGTTTTACCACAGTCTGTGCGGACTGTCGGGGACCGCGTTGGGAGCTAGTCGGGACTTCAAGGAATTCTATTCGGTAAATGTCGCACCGGTGCCGACACATCGCCCCTGCCTGCGTCAGGTATTAACGTCCCGTTTTTTTATCGATCGGGAATCCAGAACCGCCGCTATCGTCGCCGCGACACGGCGCAGGCACTCGACCGGGCAACCGGTTTTGATCGGCACCAATACGATTGGTGACAGTATGGCATTGGCCGAGGGATTTGCGGCGGCCGGAGTTTCCGCGTTGGTGCTTAACGGGATGCAGGACCGAGAAGAAGCAGAGATCGTAGCCGAAGCAGGCAAAACAGGTGCGATCACAATCGCCACCAACATGGCCGGTCGGGGTACGGATATCAAACCCGATGATCAGGCCAAAGCGCTCGGTGGCCTGCATGTGATTGGCGCAGCACCGAATCAGTCGGCGCGGATTGACCGGCAGCTGGTTGGCCGCGCCGCGCGTCAGGGTCAGCCGGGTTCGGCCCAGTTTTTCATTTGTGCCGACGATGAGCTATTGACCAATTATGCGCCCCAGGTTGCCAGAAAAATTATTTCTGCCTGTCAACGCGGTCGGGGAGAACAGGCAAAAGCAGGCGAATCCCACCTCGACTTTGCCAAAGATATCGCCGCTGTCCAGCTTTTGCGGGATAACGCTCAATTTCGCAGCCGAAAGGAAATGGTAATGCACGACCGCTGGATGGACTCGATACGAGATTCGGTTTTCAGCGAATCGGCCCAGCGATAGGCAACGCCTGTCGCTCATTCAGGGATCTGCCCTTCCATCGCACATGCTCTTCAACAGAACAAAAACGACGATTCTTTCCATGGCACTTGCCTGCCTGGGTTCGTTGTATGGCTTGGGGACGGCCGCTGCCCAAGTGAAAACCAGCGTCACCGAACCCTATGAACAATCGCGCATCGCGGCCGTCGAACAGGGTGTGATTCAGAAAATCGAAATCCACGAGGGCCAACGCATCGAGGCCGGTCAGGTATTGGCGTTGATGGACCAAGGGGTGCTAAAACAGGCGCGCGTGCTGGCTGAGATACGGGCGAAATCCCAATCACGTATCAATTCAGCGAAAGCCGAGTTAAAGTTACGATCCTCGCAGCGCGGGAACATGGACTCCTTGATCAACAAAGGGCATGCGAACCCCTTTGAGGTCGATCAAGTTCTTTCGCAGTATGAAAAAGCGGTTGCTGAATATCGCGGGGCGGTAGAACAGCAGCAGGAAAACAAGGCCGAACTGGCTCGCATCGACGCCGAACTGGGCCGTCGCAGCGTGCGCAGCCCAATCGCCGGAGTCGTCACAGAAATCCACAAACGGCACGGCGAATATCTTTCGGCCAACGACCCGGTATTTGCCACGGTGGTACAACTCGACCGCCTGCGGGTTCGGTTTTATCTGGATGCGGACGAAACGGAACGACTGAAAAAGGGACAGACCGTCACCCTCTATGTTGGCAAAGGTCAGGAACCTGTATCCGGGACAGTCGAGTTTGTGTCTCCGGTGGTGGAACCCAAAACAAGTCTGGCGCGGGTCAATGTCATCATCGACAATACTCAACTGAAGATTCGCAGCGGCATCACCTGCCGCTGGGAGAAACAGAAAGACAACGCGCCCCACCACCAAGCCAGCACGAGAGTGCATCACCCGCATCACCCATAACTCTCCACCTCCATAAACCTCCATCACAGTGCGCATGGTAACGCTGGTCAGCGATCCCCCACCCCATCACAATCCATTTTCAACCCTTGATTTTATTTCCGCGCGTCGATGACTCCCCCCCCGGAAAATCCGACTGGCCAACCTCCGTCACCTCACGTGACGGTTTCGGTGGGCGGTGCGCCTGTCAGAGGTGCCAGAGAAGCCATCCGAGCAACCATCACCGACCCGAACGCAGCATCCGGTACGGGCGCCGAGTCACAAACGGCAGCTGAACTAGCACAGTTAAGCGTCGAACTGTTGGAACTGTTGACCGGCCACCCGACGGACGAAGTGCTGCGCTCGCGTATCCGGCTGTTGGCAATTCGTTTTGCCGGTGCGATGGGTGTGGGCCACGTGACACGCGCAGAGGACGGCGTCTGGGATTTGAAACCGGGATTTGCCAACGGACGAATGCCGCGCCGTCATGACTTTAGCGATGCGCTGTCGGCCCGTTGTCAGCAGGTAATCAAACTAAATTCGGTTCAGGTGGATGCACTGCCGCAAGTGGAGGGCTGTTATGGTGTATTCGCTCCTGTCGGGCCCCCTGCCAGCGGCACCTCCGATGAACTTGGCCAGAACGCCGAAATTTTGCTGTTGATCATCAGCGACACCAAAGATGCGCGTTTGCCAATCGACATCGCCGGCCGATTGACCACAACGTTGGCCGCGTGCCTGAAAAACCAGCATTCAACCCTTCATCAATGGCAGATCGACGCGCTTTCCGCCCTGATTGATCTGGTTTCGTCGGTGGAAAAATGCCAGTCAGTCAACGCCGCACTGGAGCATGTGGCCAACGAGCTTTCGCGTTATCTGAACATCGGTAACGTGGCCGTGGCAGCATCCTCAGCATCTCCAGAAAGCACTGCCGTTGGTACCATGGCCGTTTCGGGCATCAGCAAAATCGACACGCGCAGTTCCGGCCACCACGCCTATCAACAGTGCCTGGCCGAATCGTTACTGCGGGAGGAACCCGCTGTTTGGCCGCCCGTCGAAGAGGCCAACGATCAACTGCTGTTGGCACATCGCCAGCTGGCCAGTGAACTCAATACGGAATCCGTTTTTAGTTGTCCGTTGGTGACGACGGAGGGGAAATGTGTTGGCGTATGGCTGTTTGCCGGTTCGACCGGGCAGGTCACACCGGCGCGTTTTGTCCGGTTTGTGCTGACGGCCGCACCACGGATCGCCGGTGCCATTGACGCCGTCGCGCGCACCGAACACCCGCGCTGGATACGGGTGCTGACCGAACTGCCGGAGAAACTAAAACAGAAACAGGCCAGGGTTGCGATGGTGATCGCCGGATTGCTGCTGGTGACGTTGCTGTTGCCGGTATCCTATCGTGTGCGCTGTCACTGCACGGTGGAACCGGACGTGCGCCGGTTTGCTGTGGCACCGTTTGACGGAACGGTGTTGAAAGGATTTGTGCGCCCGGGCGATGAAGTAAAAAAAGGACAGGTCCTAGCCCGGATGGATGGCCGCGCGCTGCGGTATGAGATGGCCGAGGTATCCGCCGAGCACAGTATTGCTATCAAGCAACGTGCGATCGAACTGGCCGACCGGGATATTCCCAAAATGCTGTTGGCAGAACTTGACGGCCAACGCCTGCAGGCCGAACAGGATTTGCTGGATTTCAAACGGGACAATCTGCAAATCAAAAGCCCGGTAGATGGCGTGGTGCTGACCGGTTCCCTTGAAAATGCGGAAGCATCAGCGGTGCGGACGGGGGATGTGCTGTTCGAGGTCGGTGCACTGAATAGGAAACTGATCCACATCGAGGTCCCTGCGGACGAGGTGGCTCAGGTGGCCCCCGGGCAACATGTGACCGTCTGGATTCAGGGGCGCGAGTCACTACCGCTGCGAGGGCAAATTGCGCGTGTGCGACCGCAATCGGAGCTGAAGAATGCGGACAACGTTTTTATTGCGGAACTGCTGGTGGAAAACGACGATGTGGCGTTGCTGCCCGGCATGCAGGGTTCGGCCCGGATCAACGGCAAAACGCACTCTCTGGGATGGAATCTGTTTCACAAACCGTTTGACTGGTTTTGGTCAAGGCTAAGTTGGTGATTCCACCGTCAATGAAACCCGCCCCACACCCCACACAGACCATCACCCCATGTCAATCCAGCCCGACAACCAGATCATGGCACAAACGTGCGAACTGGGTCAGGCGCGCCTTCGTCTGCGTAATGATCTGAAATTCACATTGCACAATGATGCCGCCACGCAGTGGTATCTGGTTGAGGACGAATCGCGGTGCGGATTTTATCGGGTCGGCATCGCGGAATACGCTTTCCTCTCGTTGCTCAATGGTAAACGAACGCTCGACGAAGCCGTCGCCAAACTTTCGTCTCTGTCTTGCTGTGATGATCTGAGTGAGCAACGAGCGGTGGCGTTGGCGCGTTGGGTGGTGGATTCCGGATTGGCACAAACCGCGACTTCGAATGCGAAAGAGCGCATCGGAGAGCGCCGTAAACAGGAACAGGTCCGGCAAATCACGCAGTGGATGAACCCGATCGCCGTCCGGTTTCCGCTGTTTAATCCAGACCTGATGCTGTCCAAGATCTACGCACTGGGGCACCGCGTGATCGGGTGGCCGGTGTTTTGCCTCTGGCTGATGGTCTGTATTTATGGCGGCCTGACGCTGGTGATGGTCTGGGGGCAATTCTGGGACCATCAGGTTTCGGCACTTTCCAGCATGGATATGTTGTACGTGGCGGCGACATGGATGCTGTTGAAAGTCTTCCACGAAGGGGCTCACGGACTGGTGTGCAAACACTATGGCGGACGCGTGCCCGAGTTTGGTGTGTTGCTGCTGCTGTTGATCCCGCTGCCGTACGTGGATGTTTCCAGCAGCTGGCGATTTACCGGAAAATCACAGCGCATTGTGACCGCTGCTGCGGGGATGCTGGCCGAAATGTTCATCGCCTCGATTGCGATCGTTCTTTGGGCCGCCTGTAGTCCCGGTCCGCTGAAATATCACGCGGGAAATCTGTTTATCGCCGCTTCGGTGCATACGCTGTTGTTCAACGCCAACCCGCTGATGAAATTCGATGGTTACTACATGTTGATCGACGCGCTGGAAATCCCCAACCTGTACACGCGCGGACAGACCTTTGTGAAATCGTTCTGTAAGTGGCTGTTCTTCGGTATCTCGTTTGACCGGGCGACGGAAGCCTCGCCGGTAAAAAACCGCATCGTCCGGATCTATGGGGGCGCATCGTTCTTATGGATGGTATTGATCTGCGTCGGACTGGCAACAGCTGCGGTAGGCATGTTCAGCGGATTTGGATTGCTGATCGCGCTGGCGGGAAGTGTCTTCTGGATCGGCCTGCCACTGATGAAGTTGGGGCGCTATTTATTTTCTGAACAGGAGCTGGAAAATCCTAATAAAACGCGCTTCTGGGGGATTGTTGGAAGCGGTGCGGCCGTGCTGGCCCTGCTGGCCGCGTTTGCTCCGGCTCCCGGTACGGTGCGCGCTCCGATGGTGATCCAGTATGACGACATGGCCGTGGTGAGAACACGCACCGCCGGTTTTGTTACCCAACTGCACGTGGTGGAAGGGCAGCAGGTGACCAAGGGGGCCGCACTGGTGACGATGATCAACCCGGAACTGTTGGCCGATGTGCAACGCATCGAGGCGGAACTGGCGTCTGCGGAGTTACGCGCCAATGCTTATCGCAGCACGGGCGATATTTCCTCATGGAAAATTGAGTATGAATCAATCGCCGCGCTGGAAAAGCAACTGAGCGAATTGCGGCAACAGCAACAACAACTGCACATCATTGCTCCTCAGTCGGGAATCGTGGTGGCGGCTGATTTGGAACAGCTGGATGGAGCGTATCTGAAAATGGGCGACGAGGTGATTTCCGTTGGATCGCCAGAGAGTGTTCACGCGCTGGCGCTGGTCGATCAGGCGGATGCTGCATGGTTAAGGCAGGACACGGGCGACACCGGGGCGTGGCTGAAGGTGTGGGGGACCACCGGAGGCGGCATCGAAGGACGCATCGACGAGGTAAGTCCGCGCGCGACCAATCACATTCCACACTTTTCATTTGCCTCAAATTACGGCGGTCCACTATCAACGGTCAGTCGCTCCCAGGTGGAATCCCGGATCCCGGAAAGCTCCAGCCTGATGCGACAAAAGAATGCCAATATGGCCAACGAGCGCATCTCCGCCATGCGTAGACTGGCAGGGACAGGAAACAATGCTGCCCTTCAAGCGAAACTGATTCGGCAATGCGTGCCGGTGAAGATCAAGCTTTCGGCTGCCGATGCCCGTCGGTTGATGGTCGGGCAGACGGGCTGCATGTTGGCCCGTCGCCGCGACGAGTGCCTGGGCAGCTTCGTTTGGTCCTCGACCGGTCGCTGGCTGTCATCAAAAATCTTCCTGACCCACGGCCTGTAAGTGGGACACGATTGACACATCTATTCGGCTCACGCGTACTTGACATTGTGATTTTTCAAAGCCGGATGGTACGCCGATGGGTTATCTGATTTCTTTTCTTCCCGATAGGGCTGCTGATATTTGGCTTCTGTAGTAGCGAGCGAAAATATACTCTTCGATCGCCAAAGCTGATTTTTCCGGCCAGATCAGATCAGCAACATGACCAGACAAGTAGGGATTCTGCTTCTTAAAGCGACTGGCAGTCAGGAATTGACCATCCGTTGGGGACGCTGCCAGCGTCGTTAAGGTCTCGGTTAATTTTCGGTTTTTCCAAAAAGTCAATCTTACCGGAGAATTCCATGAAAATGCAAAGTCTGACCACCTGCCTGCTTTCGCTGATTTGCCTGTTTGTTTCAAACTCCCCATCAGTGGCCCAACAAAAAAGTATCGCCGCCACAGCAATCGAAGCGGGTAATTTCAACACGCTGGTCGCGGCCGCCAAGGCTGCCGGACTTGTTGAGGCGCTGAGCGCCGGTCAACAACTGACATTATTTGCACCGTCGGACGATGCATTTGCGAAATTGCCAGCAGGCACTGTTGAAACACTGTTGCTACCGGAGAACAAGGACAAACTGGCAGCAGTGCTGACCTATCATGTGGTTCCCGGGCGAATCTTGGCGGCCGACGCTTATGGATTGAACTCCGCCGCAACGCTTAATGGCCAGCGTCTGGACCTGAACCTGCGTGGTGACTTTGCGAAAATCAACCATGCCAGCCTGACGACGGCGGATATTCAGTGCACCAATGGTGTCATCCACGTCATTGATGAAGTTCTGTTACCGGCCGATAAATCGATCCCGGTGGCTGCCACCGAGGCAGGGATCTTTAACACGCTGGTCGCAGCGGTGGGCGCGGCGGATCTGGGTGGAGTGCTGAGTGGTCCCGGACCGTTTACGGTGTTTGCTCCAACCGATGACGCGTTTGCAAAATTGCCCGCAGGGACCGTGGACTCACTGTTGGAACCCGGCAACCAGCAGAAGTTGATCGACATTCTCAAATACCACGTTGTCGCCGGACGCGTCTACGACGATCAGGCCGTCAAAGCACGTGCGGCCACGACGCTGCTGGGACGCAGTGTCAAAATCGGTTTCTCGGCCAGCGGGATTTCGGTCAACGACGCCACCGTCATCAGCAAAAACATCGAAACCTCCAACGGGGTAGTTCACGCGATCGACACGGTGTTGATTCCTGATAGCGCAGTATCAACCGGCGAAGCGCTCGGCATGTTGACATCGGCCATTCATCAGGGCGTTCCGGCATTCAATGCAGGCGATCACCGGCGGTGCTGCGACATCTATCGTTCAACCATGAAAACGCTGATGGATACGGGCATCACCCCAACCGATGCCCATACCTCATCGTTGATTTCAAACACGATTGTGCAGGCAGATCAAGCCATCGACGACACCAGTCGCGCATGGGCACTGCGGGCCGGAATCGATAATCTGAAAAACCGTCTGCACAATATGCAAATGCAGCCTTGAATATACTTATCGCCGATGCGCTTAGAACTCTTAGACGGCTGGCAGTTGGGGCAGTTAGATCAGTTAGGAATTTACCATCCGTTGGCGACGCTGCCGGCGTCGGAGCAAAGCTGGCAGCATCGTCAACGGTAAGCTTTCAACTGCCAATCGCCTTAAAACAGCCGGGCGCGTTGCAGACGTGCAACGCGTCACTTTTTATCCGACGCGTAGGTGCGTCCGATGCGTGTGACAATTTCTTTTTTTAGCGTCGCAGCGTCAATGGAATTGTGCTGGCGGTAAACGACTTCGCCGCCAGGGGCAATCAAAACCGTGTAGGGCACGCCTCCCTCGGATCGCGGATCCAGCCGATCAAATAATTCGTCCCGTTTTTCGGAAGCGAACAACAAATTTCGTGACGAGCACTGTTTGTCTTTCAGGACTTGCAGTGCTTTTTCCATGTCGCTGGCGGTATCGGTGCTGATCGTAATCATTTCGAAATTGCGATCCCGGTACATGCGATTGATTTCGACCAGTTGAGGCAGTTCCTCCACGCACGGGGCGCACCATGTCGCCCAAACGTTAACCAGTCGATATTTGTCGCTGTGATTGGCGGCCAGAGACTTGATGTCCTGTTTGCCGGCCACCGTCAGTTCGACCGGTTCTTGCGACCAGCGTTTGACCGCTTCTTTGGCCGATTTTCGTTTGGCGATCCATTTGGTAGAGCAGCCAAACACGCGCGTTTTTTCCACGAGTACGTTTTTGCCTGCAAGAATCGCATCAACGGCATTGCGCGCGTCGTCGGACTGAATATTGTCGCCTGATTCCGAATCGTCGATGCGTCCCTGATAACGTAGTTTGCGTTGCCGGTCGAAGACGTAGACGTGCGGCGTTGCCATGACACCGTAGCTGAGCGACACTTTTTGGTCCTCGCCATCGTAAAGATAGGGGAATCGAAAATCGGCTTCTTTGGCGCGCACCTTCATATCTTCCAGAGTATCACCAACGTCCGAGTAGCGCAGCTCATCCAGCCGCACCGCCAGCGGATCGTTAGGTGAAATCGCCACGATCGCCAGCCCCTGATCCGCGTAGTCGGCCACCATTTGGTTCAAACGCTGCTCGTACGCTTGGGCGGTTGGGCAATGGTTGCAAGTGAAGACCACCATCAGTACTTTGCTGTTGGCATAATCGGTCAGCTGATGATTTTTATCATCAACCCCCGGCAAATCAAAATCGGGAGCCGCGTCACCTGTTTCAAGTTTGGTGAACCCCGCAGGCAACTGGGCAGACACCGGCGGAGCGATCGTGACCAGAACAATGAATGTCGACAGTGTTACCAGCAGCGCTCCGGTTGGCAGCGCGAGTGGTCGTGCGAGTGGCCTTGCGAGTGGTCGCGCAAATAATCTCGATGATCGTTTTTTAATGAATTTCATATTCCGCTTGCTCCATGTGCAGATTTCCGTCAGCCGTCCAACCAATCCCTTGATTGTAGCCTGATAGACGCACTGGCAATATGCACTTATGGAAGCGGAATATCTTCGACGGGAGACAGATGCCTGACCGATCGACCTGCTTTTCCCGGAAAAGAAACCGCACCGCAGATCCGGGAGGTACTGCCACCACCGGTACTCCTGTTAGAAATTGTCCAGGTCTTCAGGTTTTTCAACCGCATCGATGCTACAGAAAAACTTCAGAATATCGACAGAAATACGTTCGTCAACAAACCGAATCGCACCATCAAGCAAGGCAAACTGAGCCCCGGAAGGGTGATTGCTGCTAAAGGGGGTCGTGTTCAGATCTGTCTTGTCCAAGGAATTGATTCGGTGCGCGACTGACTTCAACCCATAGACGGCCGTCGGCTTTCCATTGCTACCATAGTCCGCACCAATCGCCCAACCGGCGCGCGGGATGGCGTCCCGATCTTCGGTGTTGTCAAATCCTGAACCTTCACCAAAACCAAAGGTGTACGAGGTTCCATCGCGCACGTCGGTCATAGTGCGCTGAACAAATCTCCCTTGTTTGTTCGGTGAAAAAATCCCCTGTAAACCGACTGGGCCTGCTTCAGTGGACGCCGAACCCGCCAGTTCTTGGTAGGTGTACCGGCGCGTTTCATCTGAGGTTTCTGCGTTACCGATCGGGCCGAGAATCCCGTAGTAGTGATTCGTGTAATCTCCCAGATCTTCCAATGTCGCTTTTTCGTCGCCCGGATATGCCGCCGGACAATTCAGGGGATCAACCTGCAATTCGGACAGCTCGATCATCCGGTCCCGCCACGTTTCGCCCTCACCCAGAGCGCGTTTGGTCTCCTCAAACAGATACTCCTGTTTCAAATGCGCCAACAGGAACACGATCAGACTGCCGCCTTCCCCGTCGTCTCCGGAGGGAAACTTTCGTTTCGCCGTTTCGAAATTCAGCGTCGCCAGAATCACCTGCCGGAGGTTGGCCGAACACTGCGTCCGCCGCGCCGCCTGCCGAACGCTTTGCAGCGCCGGGAACAGCATCGCCACCAGAATTCCAATGATTGCAATCACCACCAACATCTCAATCAGTGTAAACCCACGACGGTTGGGTTTCCGTAAGTTCAACAGGCGGTTGGCAGGCCACAGACCGGCACAAGACAAATCGGACGTTCGATAACAGGACATGGGAACTTCCCCGGTTTCAGGAGTGAAATGACGTGAGGAAAGATAGAAGTACTGTGTGAAGGCTTGATGTTCAAATTGTTAAGTTTTGACAACCATCGGGTCGGCCACTGCCAGGCAGCCAAAAAATTGAAAACTGAACAATTCATTCATCAAATCTTCATTCGGGCAGATTACGATTCCGGCCAACCTGAATCAGCCACCCCAGTTACCTTTTTGGCCTGATTCGCCCAACTCTGAATCAAACACAATTTACCCGTTTCAATTTAAGGAAGAAAACATGCTTCGTAGAAAGGCGTTTACGCTGGTTGAACTGCTGGTGGTCATCGCAATCATCGGAATTTTGATCGGCCTGTTGTTCCCCGCATTCGTTTCAGTCAGAAACGCGGCCAAGTCAACCCAATGCAAAAACAACCTGCGTCAATTCGGCATTTGCATGCTGGCCAAATCCAGCAATTCGCCCGAGGGAACATACGTTTCAGGCGCATTTGACACCACGCGCGATGGATCGTTCGACCAGTACTCCTGGGTGGCCGATTGTATCGCACAGGATGTGATTCCCGGTCAATTGCTGTGCCCCAATTCCATCTGCCTGGGATCAGAAAAACTGAAAAACAACACCTCCGGGGCCGGCGGCTCCAGGGCTCCACTGGGACGACGTGGAGTCCCCTTCAGAAATAACCAGACGCTTCAACAGGTCGTTTTGGAAGGGTACAACACCAACTACGCCACCAGTTGGCATCTTGTCCGATCGGCACCTGTTTTCCAGGGATCGGGGGGCCTTGCCCAAACCGTTGGCAGCCTTAAAGACTGGTACAGCACCTCTGGTATCCAGTTGTGCCGTGGTCCGCTGACACTGCGTCAGATGGATGCCGGCGACGTTCCTGCCAGTGCGCTGCCGTTGATCGGATGCGCCTCTCAAGGGGACGCAGTGCAGGATCCTTCTTCCGGTCTCGAATCGGGCGACGGAATCCTAGAGGAAACCATCGACGCGACGCTGGGCCTGGTTGCCGGTGCCCCGCTCTGTGAAAGTTTCAACGATGGTCCTTCCCGATCCAACGGAACCAATGCAATTCTGTTGATTCCCGGCGGAACCGCGCTGCAGGCCTTGCGGTTGGCAAACGGCGCCAGCTATCCGCGCAAAGGCGAGCCTGGAATTCCCGATCAAGTCCTGCAAGACACACGTGACTGGTACGCCTGGCACACCAAAAGTGTCAATCTGGTCTTCGCTGACGGCAGTGTGCGGAGCGTGGAAGATGTCAACGGTGACGGCTATATCAATCCGGGATTCGTTGTCGATGGTTCAGCAACCGCCGCCAGCACCGGGTACCTGTCGTCCGAAACAGAAGTCAACCCGTGGGAAATGTTCCCGGGCGTATTGATGAAGGGATCGTTCCCAACCAAGCGGTTTGAGCAGTAAAGCCCAAAATGTGAAACCGCCTGCGGGAAACCGTACTTGGAAAACCTAAATCTCCGCTCATTTGAGCCCTCTGGCCTGCGGTCGCCACGCGACCGCAGGCTTTTTCGTAGGTGTACGATAAAACACATCGTGGCGTCGTTTTGACTCATTGCGGTTCAGCAATGCTCCTGTAGGATACCATCTCATCAGTGCCAGCGTTGATCGGATCCTGCTCTGTTTCACTGCCAAATACAGCCAAATACTGCCAATCGCGGCGGCCCCGAACATCACCCCTTGCCAGACAACGTGTTTCAGAAAATCACTTTGAGCCTGGTCGCGCTGTGCTTACTCTTTGGCAGTGGCTATCTTCCCGTACCGGTGCCGATTTTAAAAGATTTAGGCATTCCCTTCCCATGTCAAAATAGAGGATGTGGATGCCGCAACGCGCGGCAATGCTGGGCCGACTGCTGCTGTCACACCGACCGGCAAAAAATCCAATGGGCGCGACAACACCACATCCAGCCGCCCGCCTGGTTTCTGGCCCGATGCATGCCGGAGACGCTTGGTCCTGAGATTTCGAACTGTTGTTGTCGTGGCGGTGGTTCGCCTGAGGGCGACTGCGGTTCGCCCCGATGCTGCGGCTCAGCGCCCGTTGCTGCGGCAGAACCTTCGCCCAAATGCTGTTGCTCCGGGAACCTATCGCAGGCACCGTCCAACCAGTCAGCGCATCCCGATACCCATTCCAACACGCAGACAGTTTTTCTGTCCATCCAACAACAGCGTCATTGCGGTGGGCAGCATGATGGTTTCGTGCATCTGGACGTGATCGCCGTTGTCGAACCAGCGCCACAATTCTCGTGGCCCAAGTCTAACTCTTGGTTTCCTCTGCGGGGCCTGTCGCACGTCAGCGTTTCAATCAGGCCGCCCGTTCCTCCTGCGTAGATTTCGATTGTCGCGCGGCCCGTTAACGGGCCGGTACTACAATTGAATTTGATTTTGGAACCAACGATGAACCATGTTTCTCGTGGTTCCGGGTTCACGCTTGTCGAGTTGCTGGTCGTGATTGCCATTGTCGGCATTCTGATTGGTCTGCTGATGCCCGCCGTTCAGATGGTGCGCGCAGCGGCCAGAAGCACGGTTTGCAAAAACAATATTCGACAGGTCGGACTTGGAATCCATATGTTTATGGACAGTCACCGGGGCAGAATGCCTTGGACCGTCCACCAGGGGCTGGACGAATCCTGGGTTCAGACGCTCAAACCATTTACCGAAAGCGTGGACTCGATTCGTATCTGTCCCGACGACCCCAAAGCCGGATTCTGGCTTCAGGACGACCGACGCGGCACAAGCTACGTCATCAACGAATTTCTGGCTGATGCCAGTGTTGATGGTGCGGTCGTCAACTTCAACAGCCTCCGCAGCACCCACGACCAGTTGGTGCTGTTCGAGGGATCGGAACATCGCCAGCGGCGCGACGACCATGTGCATTGTTCCAGTTTTTACAAACCCTCGCGCATCCGGCGCGACACGGTTTGGGACTTCATGGTCTTGGAAATCGCTCCATCCCGACATCAGGGAACCGCAAACTACCTGTACGCCGACGGCCACGTAACGTCCGTCAGCGCAACCCAATTAAGAGGCTGGGTCAAGTCTGACATTGCCAACGGAACCAATTTCACGCGTCCCAATGAGGGCACGCATTACGACAGGTTCTGACCTCGCAATTTAGCCGGCCCACAAACACAACCCATTTCAAGAAACAACACAATGAAAATAATTAAAACACTCGTACTAACCCTAACGCTGACACTCACACTTGCATCAACGCAATTCTTGCTGGCCCACGGTGGCCGGAGACTGGACGTGGTCGTCATCGACGGAAAACTGGCAGCCCAAGGTTACAACTCGGGGGATTTCGATCGCGCCGATTTTGTTCGGCCCTATCTGAACTCGATTCACAATCACTGGCAGCCCGGCGCAAACGTGACGGGCTTGCCTGGTTTTGACGTTACTTTTGCTGATTCCTTTACCGACGAAAACGGGGTCGTCCACGCTTATGGATATAACAATCAGGCCCGGTTGTTGGAAGGATTTGACTTAAACATTGAGTTAACGGGCGCGGGCAAATGGACATCTCCGACCACCGAATCGTACTTGGCCACCTCCCTGGCCGCCAACGAATCCATTGGGATCGACTATCGAAACGCCTCCATCGACACCACCGATTTGTCAACGGGGACAACGTTGGCATTTGCGCTGGTCGATAACTGGTCCAGCGCACTGAATCGAATCGATCTCGACCCGGATTACACACTGAACCTTGCCCCTGAACCGGCCGGGTCGCTGTACTTTCTGGAGTGGCAACTGACCTCAGAAAATCCCGCAATCGCGGCGAGCGATTCGGTTTACACGATTTTTGCCCCCCCTAGCCAGGTCCACGCACAAGCTTTGGCTTTGGAGCAAACGCTTGGTACCTCACCCACGTCGGTACCGGAGCCTTCGTCCGTGGTGCTGCTGGGACTGGGCGTTGCGTGCCTCGCGCGCCGGCATCGCCAGCGTTAATCACCCCGGTCGATCTAGGCGAACCTGCCTGATATTCATCCGGTACGTCATTGCGTCGTCAGTCCAGCGGGATTGGCGACGCAATTGTCGTTGAGTAGATACCATCACCAGATGAGGGAAACCTGCCAGGTGGGCCGTCCAAGATCTGGCCAGCATAGCGACGACGGGGAAATGATTTGGTGAAGCGTCAACAACCCGCTACACTGATACCGACGAAGCTCTACTGTGAATCGGGCACGCTGAGCAAAATCGACATTCACTTATATTTTCAACCGGAAGACGACAATGAACTTGACTTACAAAAGTATGCTGCGCCCACGTCACATCCTGTTGTTGATACCGGTATTTTGGGCTGCCGCTTTGATGGCCAATGTCACTTTGGCGGACGACGATGAAAACAGCAACCAGCAGCAATCAGAATCGTCCATGATGCTGGACATCGCGGACCACTATCAGAGTGAGGGTTTGGGGGAGATCGAGGATTTTCATGGCCAGCACACCCTTGATGGCATTCCATTTTCCATTGGAGGTCGCGCCCCATTTTATGGTGAGTCATGGAACCGGCGCGGAAAAGAACTTCCCGTATCGGCAGACGGAATCGTGATCGGACGCTGCTTTGATGAATTGCATTTGATTCACCATTCTTTCTGGCCCGACGTGGAGGGGGAAACCATCGCACGTGTTCGCTTAAATTACGCCGATGGAACGTCCTTCGATTTCCCAATTCGATATGGCGTTCACTTGCGCGACTGGATGCATTTGCCGTCCTACGAAAAAGAGACCGTATCAGATCAGGAAACAAAAATCTGCTGGCGTCATGCCGCCCGTGCCTTCAAAGCCCCCGAACGTATCTACAAGACCAAAATCACCAATCCGCTGCCTGAAAAAGTGGTAGATTCGATGGATGTTGTGTCGGCAAAGCGTTTGGCATCTTACGCTCTGGTGGCTGCAACCGTTGCCGACGCCAAAGACATCACCAGTCCCGAACATGAGGGAGACCGAAACTTTGACAGCCGAATCGCAATCAGAATAGTTGACGATGAAACAGGGCAACCTATCGAAAACGTATTGGTAACCACGTCGATGCATGTCGCAGGCGAAGGCGTTGTCGGGCAACCCTTTCGATCCAACGCAGGCGGGTTCGGGGTAATCCGATATCCGGAGAGCGATACCACGAATATTGGATTTGTCATCGAGATGGACGGTTACAAAAGAGCGTCTAAATCCTGGAGGACGATTCCTGCCCCTCAGAAATACACGGTTCGGCTCGAGCGCGTCACGGAAGCCAATCAGACGCGGAACAATGCTGTTCAGGACTAGTGCAGCGACGACAGCCCGGATTCACTTTGAGGGCTTCTTCTCAACGTCGTCAAACAAAATCCGGCGAGCCGGTGTGTCGAGGTCGTCGTACTGGCCGTCGCGCACCTGAATGACAAAGGTCACGACCGCGACAGCCGCCACCAACAAAGCGACCGGAACGGCAATATATAATACGCTCATTCTCGCAACTCCCATGTTGGCGGCACCGCACTTTTTTCGTCGTCCAACCGCGTTGAGGGTTGCGATTGATAGTTGCCGGACGTGACGCCCGAGGCCAGTGACAGGAAGACAACCGTTAGTGAACTGATCGGCATCAGGATCGCGGCGACCAACGGGTTAATGTATCCGGCAAACGCCAGCGCAGCGAACAGCAAATTGTACCCCAATGAAACGATCAGGTTCGTGCGCATCGTGACTGTGGCCGAATCGCTGATCGCAAACAATTTGATCAATGGTTCCAGCCCTGCCCTGCCTAGGTAAACCGGCGCGGCAGCCAACGAGACCTCGGCACCGTTTTGGACCGCAATCCCGACGGGCGCTGCCGCCAGAGCCGCACTGTCATTGACGCCGTCGCCAATCATGATCACATTCCCGACAGCGGCTGCCTGACTCACAACCGACAGCTTTTCTTCCGGCGTCATGCCACCGAGTGCTTCTGCGGCGTCGATGCCCAGGTTGCTGGCGACCTGCGACACAACCGCCTGCTGGTCGCCGGAAAGAATACCGATTTCCCAACCGCGTCCTCGCAAATACGCTAGGCATCGCACTGCATCACCTCGAATTCGGTCTCCCATTGCGGCGATCGCGACCACTCGACCATCAACAACAACCCAACATGGTGAACAACAGCGTTCGACAGTCTGCCGAGCGATCGTCAACCATGCGTCGGAGATCTCAAACTTCTCCTGCTGAACCAGTTTCTGATTGCCAAGATAGATTTCAACCCTATCTCCCTGACCTTCCGGGCAGCGCACCACACCCCGTATCCCCATGCCGGGGTAGACCTGTGAATACTGCACCGTGTACTGTTCATCGTGGTCCGCAAAATCAACCAGCGCGGCGGCGACAGGGTGAGAGAACAACTTTTCCAATGCGCCAATCGCGGGTAACGACTGTGTATCACCATGCCAATGAACCACTCGCAGTTGCCCCTCGGTCAACGTCCCTGTTTTGTCCAACCAGATCTTTCCCGGCGTCTGCAGCGCCTGCAGTACGTCGCCTCCTTTGACCATGATTTGCTGTTGAGCGGCGCGGCCAAGTGCAACGGCGATAGCCAACGGTGTCGCCAGCGCCAACGCACAGGGGCAAGCCACAATCAGCAACGCCACCGCGCGATCGACGGCAACCGCCGGATCGGTCTTCACCCAAAATATAAATGTCAGGCTGGCCAGTGCAGTCACCCCTATCACAAAATAGCCCCCCACCCGATTGGCCCATTGAACCACTGCGGGCTTTTGCAGCGACGCGTCCTCGACCAGTTTCGCAATCTTCCCCAGCCGCGTCTCTTGCCCAATCTTTCTGGCAGCAATCACAACGGCCGATTGCAGATTTTGCGTTCCCGCCATCACCGGGTCACCGTCTGACTTGTTCCCCGGCACCGATTCGCCCGTCAGAATGGATTCGTCGACCAAAGTACTGCCAGTGACAATCTCACCATCAACCGGGAACAGATCACCTGGAAAGATATGCAGTCGATCATCAGCGACAACCAGATCGACAAGGACTTCTTCTGTTTTACCGCCAACGATCCTGCGCGTTTTCTGTGGTGTCAAACGGTACAGCAGCTCGATCGCATCGGCAGCTTTGGCCTGCTGTCGAAACTGAATCCAACGCCCCAGCAGCAGCAGAAACACCAGTACTGACAGCGAATCGAAGTAAATTTCTCCCGTTCCCCGTATCACATTGAACCACCCGGCCACGGTCCCCACTGTCAGCCCCAATGCGATTGGCAAATCCATGTGCGGAGTGCGGACAGCAATCGCACTGGCAGCGCTTTTTAAAAATACACGGCCCGGTCCGATCAGTGCAACCGCACCCACAACTCCACTGGCAACCCGCATCAGGTTGCTCATCCCCACCGTCATGTGAGCGTACATCCCGAAGTACAACGCCGCCGAGACCATCATGTTGTTCAACGCGCAGGCCGCCGCAACACCAATCCCCACCAGATGCTGCCGATTCCGGGATTGCCAGCGTGTCTGATGCACACCGGGGATCATCGGAGCGGGGCGATAACCAAGCCGCGCCAATGTTCGCGCGATCTCCGACAGCGGCACCTGCGATTGGTACCACCTGAGCACCAACGACCGTTTGACCCAATTGACCTTGGCATCAACCACGCCGGGCAGGACTGCCGGTAATTTCTCCAGCAGCCACACACAGGCACCGCAATGAATCCCGTCGATCAACAGTTCGACCGCCAGCTGTTCACTGCCGGCAGGTTTCGCATATTTCTCCAGGAAAACGGGTGCGTCGTATTCAACATAGGCATTGGCCGAGGTGCGGCGCTCACTCTCATCGCGCATGCCACGTGTACTGCGCAAACTGCGACTCCCGTCGTCCGGGTCTACCATTTGATAGAACGCTTCCAAGCCACAGTTGTGAATCAAATTCCACGCGCTCGCACAACCGTTGCAGCAAAACTGTTGTGTGCGTTCGGATTCCACCAATCCTGCCGGAACCGGCAGTCCGCAATGCGTGCATTTGACCTCCCGGATCGTTGCCTGATTACTGGTCATCCGGCTGTTCCTTGTTGGCACAGCAGCAGGGCAGCGTTTCATGATCGATTGCCAGCACGTTGTCGGTTAGTTGATCCACGTCGGTGGCCACAGTGATGTCGGGCGCGCCGGCCATTGACACCGGTGCGCGCCACGCGATGGTAAACACACCAATCAAAATCACCAGGCAAGCCATCATCAGCGGTACGCGTTTTTGGATCGACACCCCTAGGCGATCAAACCCCAGCGTCAGCGCGACCATAATCGGCACGGTTCCTGCCCAAAATGCAACCATCACTCCCGCTCCCCAAGCCGGGCTGCCAGTTCCGGCGGCGGTGATCGCAAACGTGTACAGCCACCCACAAGGCATCAGGCTGGTCAGCGCGCCGATCGCACACGCTCTGCCCTGAGGCGGCAGAGATTGAGTGCGGCGAAACCCTGCCTTTACCAGTTGTTGCAGCGGCCGAGCAAACTGCGGCAGACGAATTCGCAGCCCCGCCTGCCGTGCCAATGCGATCCCTCCCACCAGGATCATTAACCCACCGGCCACATAAGTCGCGGTCTGCTGCCAGGTGGCAAATGCGGTGCCTTGGTTTAGTGCCATACCCAACAATCCAAACAATACACCAATCACACTGTACGACAGCAACCGCCCCCCACTGTACGCAATCGTGGGTGCGACTGACGGACGCGGGTTTTCTGTCGTAGATGCCGCCAACAGGGCAAATGGACCGCACATGCCCACGCAGTGCAGACTGCCCAGCAAACTGGCGACGAAAATTGTAACTAACAGCACACCCATCGGACTATTTCCTTTTGACTTTCAGATACGTCAGTTCTTCAAACAGCAACCTGCTCCCCGCCAAACTGGCGGTGCCTTTGATTTTCCAATTGCCTTGATGCTGTACCTTCAACCTCGCGCTGTAGATTCCGGGCGCAATCTCTTTCAGTTCCAACTGTTGTCCGCGCGCCGCGCGTGCCTTGTGAAAGGCCAATACTTCTACCGTCGCACCTGCCAGAGGAGCGCCGGATGCATCGATGATGACAACCACTAACTTCCGGTCCCCCGGCACATCGGAGCTACCGTCAATTTTAAGTTCGGCACTCCATCCCAAGGCATCGCTGGCTTGCTGTTGCGCCACGGTTTGATCCCACCGGAGCGCCTCTTGGTCATATCCTGAGACAACCGCGTGTGACGTGTCGGAGGCTGTGACGGTAATGGCCACGGACCACAACACCGCCTGAAGGGCAAAAAAGAACAGGATAAACGCCCCCCATGACAGGAACGCCAGTGGTTCATTGGCCGCGTTGGTTGATTGAATTTTGGCAGTCTGGTTCATGGCTTGGGTACCGGTCGGCTGTAAGGTCCAATGAGTTTTGAATCGAGCGTTCTTTCAATGCCGTTTTGGTCTTTGACGGTAACGATCAGGTCCGCACGTCCCCAGGAAAACGCATCGTAGGGAGCCACGAAGCTCACGTCGAACGTTCTGGTCTCGCGCGGCCGGAGAGCCAATCCGCGGGACTGATTTTCGATAAAGATCCCCTCAGCACCGCCGGGCAGCAGCTCCAAGGTCAACGACTCTTCGGTGCGGTTGGTCAATTTAATCTTCATCAGATTTCTGATCTGTCCACTATCGGTCATGGTGTGCGGATTACCCACATTACGCAGCAGAACCGCATCGAAGGGTTTGCCCAGCAGCAGCACGGAGAAAAAAGCGATCGTCACTCCCAGCAGCAGCAACGGATAAATCAACGTCCGGGCGCGTAGCAACGTCGATGCCGCGCCTTGATCGACCGCCTGCGAGCTAAAGCGGATCAGGTCCGGCTGACGACCGACCTTCTTCATCACCGTATTGCAGGCGTCAATGCACTGGGTGCAATTGATGCATTCCATCTGTAATCCGTCACGAATATCAATTCCTGTCGGGCAAGTCGTCACGCAATTGCCACAATCAACACAGTCACCCGGCACCGGCAATTCTGTGCCGGCGCGTTGATTGACCTTGCCGCGCGGGTCACCGCGTTTGGCATCGTAGGCCACCACCAGCGAATGTTGATCCAGCAGCACTGACTGAAGACGCCCGTAGGGGCAGGCGATCAAACACATTTGCTCACGAAAAAAGCAAAAATCGACCATCATGGCAAATGTGACAAAGGCCACCACCAGAAACGGTCCCGGATGTTCCAACGGCGAACGTGCGACCCATTGATTCATGCGATCGACGCCCACAAAGTAGGCCAGAAAGGTATTGGCCAAGTGCAGGCAAACCAAAAAATACACCACGTATTTCGCCATGATTCGCCAAGCGGCAATTTTTTTCTTGTCCCCTCCCCTACCGCTGGTGCCCTCGAACAATCGCTCAATCGGTCGAAACACAAACTCCATATAGACCGTTTGCGGGCAGGCCCATCCGCACCAAACACGCCCAAACAAGGTTGTGAACAAAACAATCCCCAGTAGCACTCCCACCAGAAAGATCACCAGCAGCACCGTGTCGGTGGGCAGAAACGTAAAACCAAAAATAGTGAAACGGCGCGTCACGATATCCAACAGGACCAGAGGTTTGCCGGCGATTTTGACAAATGGCAACAGCGTGAATATCGCGATCAACACATAGGCCATGATTCGCCGACGCGTCAACAGTTTCCCCCTGCTGAGTTTGGGCTTGAGCCAGCGGCGCGAACCGTCGGCCTCCAGTGTGCTGAGCACCTGTTCTCCCGGTGCCAAAAATGGCTGGTCCGGAATCGTTGGAGCGGATTTGTGTCGGGCAGATTTGTGTCGGGTATTCATGCAAATCATATCATCCGTGTTTGGTTGCTACCACCGCGGCATATCTCGCATGATCAATGGAAGTCATTTG
>CALCJM010000115.1 GCA_937967505.1 uncultured Pirellulaceae bacterium
GGAGCAGGCTGATTTTGGGGGGGATGCTGACCTGTATTCAGTGAACGGCCTGTCTTGGGCATCTGCCAAGCGGTTCCCGTTGGTTCCACCCCCGTGCTAAATAGGGGTTGCCGCCCGAGGTTGTTATTTTGTGCTGGCCTAACCGACGGTGGCGTGTTGGTCGCTTTAAGGGAGGGCACGCTGCGGAAAAGGTAACCGGCGTCGTTTGTTTCGCTAGGCCGATTTTTTGGCTCGGATGTCGGATGATTCTCGATGACGGTGGGCGTGCCCCCAAACTGGATGGTGGTCTGGCCAAATGAGGCCGGTTGCTCCGAAAGAAGTAGGCCAGCGGTGAGCAAGCTGCTCACATAGAGACTGTTTGTGATGAAGCGACGACCAAAGTTGCGCGAAAGAAACATTGTGGGTCCTTTATGTGCAATGCCGCCGGAAAAGGCTCCGGGTAGGCAGCGTTCTAGTAGGTGCTACCGCACAGGCAGCGATAGGAGAGCGGGACCTCTCCCACGTCAGGAATCGGCATGATTGATAGAGCCAGAAGAATGAAAACAACCGCCAAAACCCGAATCTTTGGAAAAGCTTGGCAAACCGTGATAGTTTAGGGGGACCGCGTGAGGTTTGCCGCTGACTGGATTAAATGTATTTACGACCAGCGCGCTCATACTGGTGGAACGGAGGGCAAATAGCGGCCAAGCTTACCGGAGGCCAATACCGTTTCTGCCTGCTGCCGCACTTTGGCAATCGCAGTGACGTTCCTAGTTCAAGATATTCGACCGTCGTCGGCCAAAATCAGCCAATTCAGACTGCTAAATTGGTCCGACCCTTTCGGGGCGACTTTTTGCCCCTCGTCCTCGGTTTTCAATTGGTTTACGATGACGGCCCGACGGATGGAACCCTTAACCAACGCCCAATTTTTCGATTCATTGCAGGTGCCTTAGTGGCTACGACATTCAAACAGATCCCCAAAAGCCGAGACATCAAGGGGAAATACGCCTTCGTCAGCCTTGGCTGCCCCAAAAATACCGTCGATAGCGAACGGATGATGGGGCTGCTGAAGCTCGATGGTTATCAGTTGATTTCTGATCCTGCGGAAAGCGACTTTGTCGTCGTTAATACCTGCGGATTCATCGAACAGGCTCGCGCTGAGTCGTTTGCGGCGATCGATGAGATGTTGGAGCTTAAAAAGGTCGGCAAGACCAAGGGGGTGATTGTTTCAGGATGTCTGGCCGAGCGTCAAAAGGAACAGATGCTGGAAGACCGGCCGGAGATTGATTCTCTGGTGGGCGTTTTTAGTCGTGATGAAATCATCGATGTTGCCGATCGACTTGTCGGCAACCAGGCAGAGCAGCGCAATGTTTTCCAGCCGGCCCCCATTCGTGCACTTTCTGATGAAGACCGTCTGCAGATTACGCCGAAGCATTTTGCCTATTTGAAAATCTCCGAGGGCTGTGACCGTCTGTGCACCTTCTGTGCGATCCCGAAAATGCGTGGCAAACATGCGACCAAGCCAATGGAAAACGTCTTGGCCGAAGCGACTCAATTGGCCAATTCGGGCGTGCGCGAATTGATCATCGTTGCCCAGGACACGACCTATTACGGCATGGATCTGTACGGCGAACCGCGTTTGGCCGAACTGCTAAAGCAACTGGACGGTGTCATGGGGCTGGACTGGATCCGGTTGATGTACTTCTACCCGATGTATATTGATGAAAAACTGATCAACGTCATCGCCAATTCCAAAAAGATCCTGCCTTACATCGATATGCCGCTACAGCATGCTGATGATACAATGTTGCGTCGTATGTCGCGGCGCGTCAATCAGGAACAGATGGATACCCAAATTGATCTGATGCGGAAATTGATTCCGGATCTGACGTTGCGGACGACATTCATCACCGGCTTCCCCGGCGAGACCGACGATCAGTTTGATTCGTTGGTGAAGTTTGTCGACAAGCATAAATTTGAGCGTATGGGCGTATTCACGTATTCCTTGGAACCTGACACGCCGGCGGCGAAACTGCCCGATCCGGTTGACGAGGCCACCATGAACCAACGGCGTGACCGTCTGATGGAAGTCCAGCAGGAGATCATGTTTGCCAACAACGAGAAAAAAATTGGCACTACGATGGACGTGATCATCGACAATCCCGTGGCTGACCAACCCGGCGTGTGGGTCGGTCGTAGCAAGGGGGACGCGCCAGATGTGGATGGTGTCGTCATCGTTACCGAGACGGAACACGCGCTCAACAATGGTGCCATCGTAGAATGTGAGATCGTCACCTTCCAGGGCTACGACTTGATCGCGGTTGCGACCGGCCAACCACGATGATGCGGTGAGCCACGATGATGCGGCAATCTGCGGTGAGGCAGCAACGCGTCACCGCGCGGTATGTATCAGTCTTTGCGATGTTTATCCTCAAAGCAATTGATGACCAACGCCGTCCATCCTGTTTGGTGTGACGCGCCCATTCCGCGCCCCGATTCACCGTGGAAGTATTCGTAAAACAACAGGTTGTTTTTCCAATGTGGATCGTTGGCAAACCGCTCCCGAAAATCGTTCATCGGACGGTGTCCCTTGTCATCCGGTAGAAACAGACGGGTCAGCCTTTCGGCAATTTCTTGAGCCACCTGTTTGAGATTCATGAACACGCCGGAACCCGTCGGGCACTCGACCTGGAAATCGTCGCAATAAAACTCGTGGTATTGATGCAGTGACTCGATGATCAGGTAGTTGACGGGAAACCAGATCGGGCCTCGCCAGTTTGAATTGCCGCCAAACATGTACGAATCTGATTCTTGCGGGTTGTACCTGACCGAGTAGCTGTGACCGTCAGTCTTCAGCTCAAATGGATGTGCCTCGTGGATTTTTGACATCGAACGAATTCCGTAATCGGACAGAAATTCGGTTTCGTCCAGCATATACCGCAGGATGCTCTCCAGACGCTTCCGGGACGGAATCGCCAACAACATCCGTTTGCCGTCGTTGATTTGGCCATTGCTACGCCTGATCTCACATTGTTTGAAGGTAATGTGTTGCGAAAGCTGTTTTCTGTTCTCCAGAAACCATTTCAATCGCTTGCTGAATCCGGGCAGGCGTTCAATCACGTCCAAATCCAGCACGCCAACGGCTACCATCGGCAACAAACCAACCAACGAGCGAATTTTTAGTGCGATCGTTTCATCACCGCGGCTCAGATGATCATAGTAAAAACCGTCGGCATCATCCCACAGCCCGTCGCCGCCGATTTGGTTCATCGCGTCGGTGATCGTTACGAAGTGTTCGAAGAACTTGGACGCGACATCCTCGTAACTTTCGTCCGCACTGGCCAATTCCAAGGCGATGGTCAGCATCGTCGTGCAGTAAAACGCCATCCAGGCGGTTGCATCGGCCTGGTCAAGCCGTCCGCCGACCGGCGATTCGCGCGAGCGGTCAAAGACGCCAATGTTGTCCAGTCCCAGAAAACCACCCGAAAAAATGTGGTTGCCGTCGCCATCCTTTCGGTTGATCCACCAGGTGAAGTTGATCGTTAGTTTATGAAATATGCGGGCAAGGAACGAGCGGTCACGTTTTCCTTCCGGGCCTGAGAGTTGATAGATCTCCCACGCCGCCCACGCGTGCACCGGCGGATTGGCATCGGAAAAACTGAATTCATACGCCGGAATTTGACCGCTGGGATGCATGTACCATTCACGCAAGAACAGGATCAGCTGCCGTTTGGCAAATTCAATGTCGATCCGGGCAAACGGTACCATGTGAAACGCCAAATCCCAAACTGCGTACCAGGGATATTCCCATTTGTCGGGCATCGAAATCACGTCGCGATTGTAGAGATGCTGCCACTCCTTGTTACGACCGTGTTTGCGTTGTTCAGGTGGTTGAGGGCTGTTGGGGTCGCCTACCATCCAGTCGCGCACGCTGTAAAAGTAGAACTGTTTGCTCCACAGCAGCCCGGCGTAGCCCTGTCGGGAGATTTGTTTGGCGTCATCGCCATCAACGTCATCTAGTACACCAGCGTAAAAGTCGTTGGTTTCGGCCAGTCGCGCGTCAAATACCGTTTCAAAATCTGCCCCAACGCCGACCGCTTCAGCAGGAATCCTCTGCTCGTTGACTGCGTCCTGATAGATGTCGTCGCGGATCAAACGCAGCCTGACGGTTTTGGATTCACCTGCGGGGATGGTGAAATGGAAGTGCGGTGCGCTCTTGGTGCCTCTGTTTTCGGGATTGACAGCCGAAGGTTCGTCTTGAACGACATACCGGTGGAACGCGTCTTTGACCCAAGGGGTCGTGTTGGGGTGTCCGTAGAGTGCTTCCACATTGGATTCATTGTTGGTGAACAGCGCTGGTGGTGGCGTCTGATCTGGTTCGGCAGCCTCGTACAGCATGTGGAAGCGTCCCAGCGATTGGTGGTCCGTGACCAGATGCCCATCCGAATGGCAGGCGATGGAAGGTTCAGGCCAGTAGCCTTCTCCTTTCCTGCCGGTGGCCCACGTGTTGCGATACCAGAAGGTTGGCAGCAAGTGAATGGGTGCCGTGTCAGGGCCTCGATTGGAAATCGTGATCCGAATCAGGACATCATTCGGATCGGCTTTGGCGTATTCAGCAACCACATCGAAGTAACGACTATCGCGAAAGACGCCAGTGTCCTGAAGTTCGAATTCAGGCTGTTCCAGCGAGCGTCGTGCATTTTCGTCGCGTAACTTTTGGTAGGGAAATTCTGCCTGCGGATACTTATATAGGGCTTTCATATAGGAATGCGAGGGGGAAGAATCAAGGTAAAAGTATTCTTCCTTGACATCTTCCCCGTGATTGCCCTCGGGCCCCGTTAGTCCAAACAAGCGCTCCTTGAGGATCGGGTCTTTTCCATTCCATAGCGCCAACGCAAATGAGAGTCGGTTTTGCCGATCGGTGATTCCCAGCAGGCCGTCTTCGCCCCATCGGTAAGTTCTGCTGACGGCCTGTTCGTGGGTGAATGACCGCCAGCTGTCACCATTTGCCGAGTAATCCTCTCGCACGGTACCCCATTGGCGTTCGGAAAGGTACGGGCCCCAGCGTTTCCAATTCGCTTCGCGTGCGGTGCTGGCACGAATTCGATCAAGTTCCGGGCAGTTCTTCTGAGCGTGGTAGTTCATGGTTGAGGATAAGGAAAGGTTTTTGGGGAGAGCGTTCAAAACCTCATTATAGCGAAGGTTCGCTTCTAAACCATTGCGGGTAAGTCCCGCAGAATTTTGAAATATCGATCGCTACTACACTGTCGCTCCGCACTTCGTAGCTACCGTCGCCAGAGGGTGGACAGCGGATGGTGGAATGTTTTTGTGGTGGAAAGATTTCACCAACACCTCCACGCTCTGGCGGGCTTAGCCACGTTAGGGTGGCACTGTGGCATTGCGCGTGGACTGCTGCTGTGCGCACTCCGTAGCTACCGTCGCCAGACGGTGGACAGCGGAGGGGGAATGTTTTTGTGGTGGAAAGATATCACCAACACCTCCACGCTCTGGCGAGTGGTCCCCGCCACTGCTATCACCGATGGCATACCTTATGCGCCCATCGCGGCACGCTGATCGTTACAAATTAACAGGAAACGATGTCACATCCCGAGCTTCAGGAGCGACCGCCACAACCGGAAAACTTGACTGAACCAGAACATCAAGAACACGTGGCTAACCGCTAACAGCGGAACAACGAGACATCCGAATGATTGGTGCAAGGGATAAATCCCGCAACAAGATAACAACCGACACAATCGTTTCCTGGAGATCACGACCATGCGGTCAAACCTCTTTAATGTAAAAATCGCTGCGGCGATCGCCATGTGTTGCTCAATGGGCATCACAGCAGGGTGCAAATCTTACGCTCCCAAAGAACTGATCCCGGCTCAGGAAGTGCTCAACGCCGCCTGTTGCAAACCGGACACAGCTCAGAAAATCAACTTCCTGGCACTTCGCCAGACTCCCGCCGAGGAATATACGCTTGGCCGGGGAGATACCTTGGGGATCTATATCCAAGGTGTCACCGGAGACAAGGACGTTCCGCCACCTGTCAACTTTCCGGACGACCCGGGGGCTCAGCCGGGACTTGGTTACCCGGTCCCGATTCGCGATGACGGCTACATTTCGCTGCCACTGGTCGCGCCGATTCGGGTATCGGGTCTGACGCTGGCGGATGCAGAACGACGCATCGCCGACGCCTATACAAAAGACAAAGAGATCCTGCTGGAAGGTAACGAGAAAATCATCGTAACGCTTATGCAGCGACGAACCTACAACGTGTTGGTGATTCGCGAAGATATTCAGAGCGGCAACAGTAATAGTTCGATCCGTCAAAATGAAGTTTACATTGGTCAGGGAAAATCGACCGAAACTTCCTCGATTGAATTGCCGGCTGGCGAAAACGACGTACTGCATGCGTTAAGCGAGACTGGTGGTATGCCAAGTGAGCAAGCAAAAAATGAGATCATCATTTTTCGCGGTGGACAGGGCAATGACGTCAATTCGCTGGTTCAGGAAGTCAATGCTCCCGGCATGACCCAGGGGGTGACGATGGATCAGGCCAATGTCGTTCGCATTCCGATTGAGGCTGAGCCAAGCGAATTCCCGAACCTGACCGAAGAAGATATCACGTTGTACGATGGAGACGTGGTCTATATCAAAGGGCGTGAAGAAGAAGTGTTCTATACCGGTGGTTTGCTGGAAGGTGGCCGATTCCCACTGCCTCGCGACTATAAGATTGATGTTTTGGAAGCGATCGCGATCTCAGGCGGTTCAGGGTCTGCATCGGCAGGTTCAGGAGTCGGTGGGCTTGGTCGCAACGCGTCGATTTTTCCTGCGACGCAGGTTACCATCCTGCGAAAGTGTGGGTGTAAGCAAACGGCGATTGATGTTGACCTGCGATACGCGTTGGCTGACCCGAGTGAACGCGTCATTATCCAACCCGGTGACTTGATCATCCTTGAGTACCGTAAACGTGAACTGGTGACCAATTCAATCTTCTCGGTATTCCAATACGGCGGGTTCTTTACGCTCTTCCGCTAGAGGGAAAGACAGTCCCCATCCGAGCTTCCTTGTTTGTTGCTTGTTAGATTGTTGCGAAAAGCCGCTTGCCTGAAGGAATTCAGCAAGCGGCTTTTTTCGCGCACAAAGGTAGCTACCGTCGCCAGACGGTGGAAAGCGAAGGGAGATGTGTTGGTGATGGAGAGATTTTCCCAACGCATCCATGCTCTGGCGAGCGTAGCCATGTTGGATCGAATATGGACATCCAGCCCACGAAAGGAAGTTACTCGCGTAAACTCAACGTTTGCCAGAGGCTCGGGTCCTCGCTGATTGGCATCTCTGGCCCGATCGCAAGCGTTTGCCAGCCGAATTCGCTGTCGATCAGGGCAAAATTAAAACCGATGTCGCGCTGTTCGTCGGTGTTCCAACCGTGCATCGCCTTGTCAGGGATGAAACAGCTCATTTTGTATCCTGTTTTGCTGGTCGATGCCTTCACGGAAACAGGATGCCGATTCATGGTCGGGCTGTCTTCGCGGCTGCGATTGATTTTCAGCATCGTGTCGATCGCTTTGGTCTTTTTGCCACCGCCACCTCCCGTCGGTAGCATCACAAACCAGTGGCAGAATTTGGACGCCCGGTGAATATTGTGCGTGTCGCGCGTATCAACCCAAACCTGTAGTCCGTCACTTTCCAGAATCGCAGTCTCGCGACACCACAGCGATTTTTGCTTGCCGGTGATCTCCACCTGAATCAGCAACCCGTTAGTGCTCCAGCCGATTCTCACATCGCCGTATGACGATTGCCCGTCAAACCCACCAAATTCAGGCACGCGATGACTTGCGTCCAGCGACTTGCTGGCGCTGGCCTTGCCTGAAATCTTTTTACAGACAATGCGGTATCGGAAGGGCAGGTTCTTCGGGATTTGGGAGGCGATGGTGGCCATAAGATTACCAATGCGTAAGCGAATGTTAGATTTTGAAACGGCGGCGAAACGTTTAGCGTATTTCAGCCATCATGGATTCTAGGTGATTGTTCAAAAACGTCTTCAGTGCCTCCGAAGTGGCGTCGTCAACATTTTCCAAACACATTTTGACCGAATCCTGATCGCCAGAAGTGTCCGCGGTTGGTTGATTGGCAAAATCTGCGATCTGGCCAAGCGTAACGCTCCCTTTGGGGCCGGCGACCTGAATCCAGACGGCATCCGGTTTCTTTGTCTGAATCGTCACCCAAGGTTTATTTTGTGCAGGCAGGTGAAAGTGCACCACCTGTTTGTTATTCCAGTGAAACTCACCTTTGGGGGCCAGCGTACTGATAAGATCGCGCAGCTGCTCCAGTACGGCAAAATCCCATGTGGGGTTGGCATTGGGCGAGAAACCTTTGGTCATGAAATGCCATTTCTCACCCAGTTTTGCCCACGGCGTCTGGTCATCGATCTTGGCCTCAACCCGCTGGATTTTGTTTTGAAAGCTTGCCACCGCGTTGTCCACAAACTCCCAGAACGCAGGGATGTTGATCTCATTCCACGAATGGGCTTTGATCTCCACCTCCTGCCACGAAGCTTTGGTGTTGGTGATTTTCACGCGCGGTTTGTTACCGTAAACCGGCAGATCCTCCATCTGATTGGCCGTCCGCAGCGGAATCGCATCGACCAGTTCCTCGCGCTTGAAGGCCCGGGGGCGGACACGGAACTTGAGCGTGACAAACCATGCGTCGCCGGTCACCGCGTGGAAGAACCAACCTTGCGATTTTTTCTCGCCGGTGATTTCAACAACCGTGCGTTGGCCCCAGACCGTATCGGCAAATCCGTCATACTGCTCAATGCGTGACGCGACCTCATCCAGAATACGTCCATCCCATTTTACTGCTTCGCCGGTGCGGCCCACCCGGTCAACGGTATGCCAGCGCCGGCCATCGGCCTCCCACGGCATTTGTGCGTTGGCACCAACGTCTTCGATATCCAGATCGCCCTTCTTCCAGCGATCGTCCTTGGATGGATCGTAAGGCTTGCGTTTCTTATAGGGCCCCTCTTCCAGCACGCTGATCAGTGCCTCGCCGGTGTAACTGCGGGGTAAACCGGTTTTCTTTGGTCGGGTTGTTTTACTGGCCGCTGTTTTGGTGCCCTTCTTTTTCGCAGTGGTGGACACTGATTCGCCCAAGGCCGCTTTGGCATAGGCGACAACATTTTCAGGTGTGCCCTGTATCACGACCTGACCACCATCAATACCGGCCTCCGGGCCCATGTCAATAACCCAGTCCGCTGCCTTGATGATGTCCAAATTGTGCTCAATCAGGACCACCGTGTTGCCCACATCAACCAGACGCTGGATCACTTCCAGTAGTTTTTCCAGATCATTGAAGTGAAGCCCCGTGGTTGGTTCATCCAGTAAATATAACGTGCGGCCCGTATCGGGTCGCGCCAGTTCGGCCGACAGTTTAACGCGCTGTGCCTCGCCACCGGAAAGCGTCGGGGCACTCTGTCCCAGCGTGACATAATCCAATCCCACATCACACAACGTTTTCAGGATGCGGCGGATTTTGGGAATATTGGAGAAGTGTTCCAATGCCTCACCACACGGCATCTTCAGCACATCGTCGATCGTTTTTCCTTTATACCGTACCGCCAGCGTATCTTCGTTGTAGCGCCGCCCCTTGCACGCCTCGCACTCAACCCAGACATCCGGCAGGAAGTGCATTTCGATACAGATCTGACCGTTTCCGAAGCATTCTTCACAACGCCCGCCAGGCACGTTGAAGCTGAATCGACGAGCGGTATAGCCACGGATTTTTGCGTCAGGCAGCTGCGAGAAAAGATCGCGTATCAGATCAAACGCCCCCGTGTAGGTTGCCGGGTTGGACGAAGGCGAATTCCCCAACGGAGTTTGGTCAACGCGGATCACTTTGTTGATGTTTTCAATTCCACGAATACCCTTATGAGCCCCCGGTGTCGCCGAAGCGCGGTGCAGGCGTCGCGCCAGCGATTTGTACAGAATCTCGTTAACCAGGCTGCTCTTGCCGCAACCGCTTGGCCCCGTCACGACCGTCAGTGATTCTAGCGGGAATCGCACTGACGTATTTTTCAGATTGTTGTGACGCGCCTCAACCACATCGATGGTAGTGGCCATGGGCACCGCTTTGCCGGCGGGGGGCTTGGATGCTTTCTTGACGGTCTTCTTTTGGGAGGCTTTCTTTTTTACTGTTTTTTTCAATGCCGCCAGTGAAAAATCAACGTCTTTGAATTCCGGATCCAGCGATAACGCCGGACGGCGGTTGGCAGGAATCGCAATACCTTTCTTGCCATTGATGTAAGGACCCGTTACGGAACCTTTGGCTTTGGCGACTTCTCCGGCGGTGCCTGCCGCCACAATATTTCCACCGTTGATGCCGGCCTGGGGGCCAAAGTCACAGATGTTGTCGCTGTTGGCGATGACTTCCCGGTCGTGTTCCACCACGATCAAAGTATTGCCCAGATCGCGTAAGCGATGCATCGCCTTTAACAGGCGGGTATTGTCGCGCGGGTGCAGGCCGATCGTTGGTTCGTCCAGCACATACAGCACCCCGCACAAACCGCTGCCCAACTGGCTGGCCAGGCGGATGCGTTGTGCCTCTCCATTGGACAGCGACGCGGCCGTTCGATTGATCGTGATGTACTGTAGTCCGACATCGTTCAGGAATTCAACGCGACTGCTGATTTCGCGAATCAGTTCTCCTGCGATTTTTTTCTCGCGTTTGTCCAGTTTCCACTTCTTGATCTCTTTGATCAACGTTCCCAGCGGCATCCGACAGATGCCGTCGATCGTCATATCGCGGAAACGCACTGCTGCGGCATCGTCACGCAAACGGCTGCCGCCGCAACCACCACATTCGACTTCGCCGATCAGCGACTGCATCCTAGTGCGCAACGCCGCCGACAGGCGCGAGGCCTCCTCCAATGTCGGGAATACGCCTTTGAACTGAAAAGAAAACACTACATTTTCAGCATCGTCCGTCACATCAAACCAGCGGTCACCCGTCCCGTAAAACACCATCCGGCGTTGGCGAGCATCCAGTTGGTTAAACGGGCGATCGTCAGGGATCCCGGTTCCATCGGTGAAGGATCGCAACATGTCCCGGGCCAAGTCTTGGGAGACATCCGGCCAGAGCCCGATAGCGCCCTCCTTCAATGACAATTCTCCGTCTCGCATGACGACGGCCGGATTGGCACCGGTTTGCGTTCCGATGCCCTCGCAGTCAGGGCACCAACCCAGTTGGCTGTTGAAGGAGAAATTGTTGGGTGTCAGATGTTCGAAACTGCGACCACAGCATTCACACGCCAGGTGCTGGGAATGTTTGACGACGTTCCAGTGCGGTTCAGGTATTTTGTCATTGGGTTCAACAACATGACAGACCCCTTTGCCAACCGACAACGCGGCCTCGAGAGAGTCCGCGATGCGCGAGCGTGATTCGGGCTTGACCACGATCCTATCGACGACGATTTCAATGACATGACGACTGCGACGATTCAGTTCAGGAGCATCGTCGATTGGCATTGTTTGATTGTCGATTCGCACGCGCTGAAAACCCATCGCCCGCACTTCTTCCCACAGTTTTTCGTAGGTCTGGTTAATGTCCAAGCTAATCGGGGCCATCAGCATCAACCGCGTGCCGGCGTCGTATTTCATGACCTTGTCGACGATGTCGTCGCTGGTTTGTGTGCCGATGGTGGCGTCGCAATCCGGGCAATAAGGGGTGCCCAGTCGCGCCATTAAAATCCTCAAATAGTCATAGACTTCCGTGACGGTGCCGACGGTACTGCGCGGGGTCGAACCAAGATTTTTTTGCTCGATCGCGATCGCGGGGGAGAGCCCCTCGATTTGCTCTACCTTGGGTTTTTCCAGTTGGTTAACAAACTGTCGGGCGTACGAGGACAGACTTTCGACGTACCGACGTTGCCCCTCGGCGTAGATGGTGTCCATCGCCATCGAGCTCTTACCGCTGCCGCTGGGACCACAGAAGACCGTCATTTTGTCGCGCTGAATGTCGATATCCACGGTTCGCAAATTGTGTTGTTCGGCACCACGCACCTTGAGGGTTTGTGCCAGTTGTGGGCTGTCAGATTGTTTTTTGGTTGGTTTGGCAATCGTGGGAATCGGCCCCATCGCTTTCTTCAATGCGCGACCCGTGTAGGATTCCTCGCAGTTCGCCACATCCTCAGGCGTCCCGGCACAGACCACACGCCCGCCACCACTGCCACCTTCAGGACCAATATCAATAATCCAGTCCGCGGTTTTGATGACGTCTAGGTTATGTTCGACGACCAGCACCGTGTTGCCCGCTTCGACAAAATCCTGCAGCACCTTCAACAGCAATTTGATGTCGGCAAAATGAAGTCCGGTGGTCGGTTCATCCAGCAGATACAGCGTCTTGCCTGTGCTGCGTTTGACCAGTTCACGCGCCAGTTTAATCCGCTGGGCCTCGCCGCCGGAAAGCGTCGGAGACGGCTGACCAATTTTCAGGTACTCCAGCCCGACTGCCTGCAACGTCAGTAGTTTGTTGTAGACCTTGGGGATGTTCTCGAAGAAGCCGATCGCCTCTTCGACCTCCATGTTCAACACATCGGCGATCGATTTGTCGCGAAATTTGACCTGCAGTGTTTCCCGATTGAAGCGCTGCCCCTGACAGACCGGGCAGGTGACCCAGATATCGGCCAGAAAATCCATCTCCAGTTTATTGGAACCGTTACCCTCACATGCCTCACATCGTCCACCTTTGACGTTGAAACTGAACCGTCCCGGTGCGTAACCGCGCGTTTTCGCTTCGGGCAACTGCGTGTACAGTTTGCGAATTTCATCAAACAGTTTGATGTAGGTGCCCGGATTCGAACGGGGGGTGCGGCCGATCGGCGTTTGGTCGATGGCGATCATTTTGTCCAGGTTTTCGATACCATCGAGAGCATCATGGTCACCCGGATCCCCGATGCCTCCATTTAGCTCCTGACGCAGCGTTTCGACTAGGATCTCGTTGACGAAGGAACTCTTGCCACTGCCCGAGACACCCGTGACACAAACAAACTTCCCCAGCGGAATTTCGATGTCGATATCTTTGAGGTTGTTGTGCCGCGCCCCGCGAATCATCAATTGTTTGGTGGGTGCGCCCTGCCTGCGGTGTGCGGGGATTTCGATCTCCAGCTCGCCGGCCAGATACTGCGCGGTCAGGCTTTTCTTTGATTTGATGATCTCCGAAGGATGCCCTTCCACGACAACCTCGCCACCGCGTACGCCAGGCCCGGGGCCAAAGTCGATTAGATAGTCGGCCGCCCGCATCGTGTCTTCGTCATGTTCTACGACAACGACGGTGTTGCCCACGTCGCGCAAGTGTTGCAGGGTACTGATCAGGCGATCGTTGTCACGCGGGTGCAATCCAATCGAAGGTTCGTCCAAAATGTACAGAACGCCAACCAGCCCGGCACCGATCTGGCCGGCCAAACGGATCCGCTGGCTTTCACCACCGGAAAGCGTCGGGGCAGTGCGGCCAAGATTTAAATAATCCAGCCCGACATTCAGCAAGAAACTCAGTCGATTGCGAATCTCCTTGATGGGTTCGATGGCCACAAAAGCGCGTGTCGGATCAAGTTCCATGTCCGAAAAGAACTCAAACGCGTCGGCGATGGACAATTCGCAAATCTGGGACAGTGACTTGGCGGGAGCGTCGGCAAATTTTTCGACCTTCGATGTCATACGGAAGTGGCGAGCCTGACGGTTAAGTCGTTCGCCGTGGCACTCCACGCAATCGACCTCGTTCATGTACGCTTCGAGCTTCCGAATTTTTGCCGCACCGGTGGTCTTGTGATACTGTTCGTCAAGTTCTGCGATGATGCCTGGGAACGGCCCACCGTACTTCATTGGCGACGCTCCGCCGC
Source organism: uncultured Pirellulaceae bacterium (assembly GCA_937967505.1). Classification (GTDB taxonomy): domain Bacteria; phylum Planctomycetota; class Planctomycetia; order Pirellulales; family Pirellulaceae; genus Mariniblastus. Next base: position 13,877 of record CALCJM010000115.1, read on the forward strand.
GCCACGTGTAGGTAATATTAAGATCGCCTGTGCCGTACAACCAGGCGTCCTGGATCTCTGTGGGCAATTCCTCCCATGCCGTTTCCAACATCGTTCCCGGTTCAAGTTCGTGCAGACGTTCGTACGTGTCCGCGACTCCCTGATAGATGTGGCGTTTCCAACGGCCAAGGTCTTTCCATTTGCCCAACAGGTCGATCGCACCCTGCTGGAACGACTTGGAGGGGTTGGTGATCAGCAGTTCCTGATCAAACGTAAACAGTTCTCCTAAACCGTCACAGGTCGTGCACATTCCCTGCGGACTGTTGAAGCTGAACATCTGCGGGGTGGGCGGTGTGAAACTGATGCCGCAACTCGCACAGGCGTACTGCGAGGAAAACACGCGGTCGGTCGTTCCGCCGACGGACGCCGCAGCTTTCTTCCGTGCCGATGTTTTTCGGCGACTTTTCTTCTTCGCAGTCGCTTCGTCGGTCGAGCCGTCGGCAGCCAGTGTCGCGTCCTGTTCGACGGTCGGCGCAGCTTCGCCATCGATTTGAAGAATGAGCGTTCCCTGTCCCAGTTTCAGTGCCGATTCCACTGTTTCAGACAGTCGTCCACGAATGTTGGGCCCCGCAGTCAGCCGATCAACGACCACTTCGACATTGTGTCGTTTGGTGCGATCCAGATTCACGTCACCGGTTAAAAGAACGATTTCGCCGTCCACTCGGGCGCGGGTGAATCCCCGTTTCAACAGGTCGGTAAACAGGTCGCGGTGCTCCCCTTTTTGGTTTCGGACCACCGGTGCCAACACCGCGTAATCGGTGCCCGTATCGAGCATCATGATGCCGCCGATGATCTGGTCGCGCGATTGGGCAGTGATCGGTTTGTCGCAGCTTGGGCAGTAGCCCTGTCCCACTCGCGCGTATAGCACTCTCAGAAAATCGTAGATCTCCGTGATGGTGCCGACGGTGGAACGCGGGTTGTTGCCGGACGATTTTTGTGAAATCGAGATCGAGGGGCTAAGTCCCGAGATCAAATCGACGTCGGGTTTGGGCATCTGTCCCAGGAACTGGCGGGCGAAACTGGACAGGCTTTCGACGTACCGTCGCTGACCTTCGGCAAAGACCGTGTCGAAGGCGAACGAGCTTTTTCCGCTGCCCGAGACGCCGGTGAGGCAAATCAATTGGTTACGGGGTAGAACAAGGTCAACATCTTGAAGGTTATGTTCACGAGCACCTTTGACAACAATATCCGAGGCAGGCATTTTTTGGGCGGTTCCGATCCGGTGGATTTATCGACAGCAAACCCTACAGTTTACAGGATGACCCAAGATTACCCAACCGCCTTATTCGCGTGTCACGTTCGGTTTAAAGAAGTGCTGCCAACTGGTTCCCGAGGCACTTCTTCACCTTGACAAATGAGCGCGGAAGTGCTTCGCAGGATTGCCATGAAGTGCTTTCATCTGACCGGCTGTTCCGGTATTTAAGCAACCGGAACATAAGGCAACCGGGCCTCAAGCGACCGGTGTTGGTTTCAGTTCCAATTTACCTACGCCAGCACGTCTTTCACCACGTGGCCGTGGACATTGGTCAGCCTGCGTTCTAGGCCGTTGTGATAGAAGGTCAGGCGTTCGTGATCCAAACCCATCAAGTGTAAAATTGTGGCGTTGAAATCATGCACGGAAGTTTTATCGACCTGCGCCTTGAATCCAAATTCGTCGCTTTCGCCGTAGCTGAATCCTTTCTTGACCCCGGCACCGGTCATGAAGCACGTGAATGCGTCCGGGTTGTGATCGCGTCCGGTACCATTGGCCTGTAGAAACGGCATGCGTCCAAACTCCGTCGCCCACACAACCAGCGTATGCTCCAGCAGTCCGCGCTGTTTCATGTCCGCGATCAACGCGGCTGTGGGTTCGTCCATGATCTCGGCCTGCATCGCATGGGTTTTCTTGATGTTTGAATGGGAGTCCCAGTTTGTGATCCCGTTACCACCGGCCGGGTCGCTGCCGTTGAACAACTGCACCACCCGGACCCCTTTTTCAATCAGGCGGCGGGCCAAGATGCAGTTTCTGGCGTATTCCCGTTTTAAATCGGTTCCTGTATCGACGCCGTACGACGCCAGCGTCGATTTCGTTTCTCCAGCAATGTCCATCACGTCAGGTACCGACATTTGCATCTTTCCGGCCAGTTCATAGCTGGCGATGCGCCCTGCCAGATCCGCGTCGCCGGGAAACTGCTGTAAGTGTCTGGCATTAAGCCGCTGTAACAGATCGACGGTTTGCCGGTCGGTTTGTTTGGTATACCCCCGGGGCCGGAACAGGTTCGAGGGTGGATTTTTGGCGTTGAAGTCTGTCCCTTGAAAGGCGGCGGGCAGGAAGCCGTTGCCGAAGTTGTTTTTGCCGCTGCGGGCCAGCCCGCGCGGATCGTTGATTGCGACAAACGCAGGCAGTTCCTCGTTCTCGGTGCCCAGCGCGTAAGTCACCCAGGCCCCAAAGGAAGGGAACCCTTCCATCGTAAAACCCGTGTTCATAAAGTTCTCGCCCTGCGGGTGAGCACTGGTTTGCGTGTGCAAGGAGTGGAAGAAACAAAAGTCATCGACTTGTTTGGCGAGGTTCGGCAGCAAGTTGGAGACCATTTTTCCGGTCTGGCCGCGTGGTTTAAAATCCCAAAATGGTTTGGCGATATTACCCGTGGCCCCTTCGAAGGTCACCGCCGGGATGCCGGGAGGCTTCTGGCCGTGCAGTTTGGTCAGCGCCGGTTTGTAGTCAAACGTATCGACATGGCTGACCGCACCGGGGCAGTAAATCACAAGGACTTGTTTGGCCTGCGACTCAAAATGAGCCGGCCGCGCGGCGTAAGGGCGTTTGGAATCAATCTCCGGTCGAATGGGCTGGATACCCCCCGCCGTTTTAACAGCATCGTCCGCCAGCAGTCCCTCCGCGGACAGTAACTGCGCCAGCGCAATACCGCCCATCGACATCCCCGTGTTGCGAAGGAAACTGCGCCGATTAAGCAGATTGCGCCCGTGTTGTGACAGGTGTTCCGGATTCATAATTTGTAGTTCAAAAAAGGAGGGGGCACTTCACCAAGAAACCCCTGCGGGTTGAAATAACCGGTGCGAAATACAAGGGCCAAAGGCCCGAAAGTTTTCTCGACTCTTCAGGGGGAAAGTTATGCCTCAATCGCACGCCCAAGTCTGATTGCATATCGTTTTTTCCACAAAGAACCTTATTCCCTATCTCAAAAGGATCGATCTGAGGGATCAAATGTTTTGTAGGTTGGCGCATCACATAAAAAAGGCAAATAGCGTGGTGGCCTCTGTTGGCGGTCACGTTGATCATATTTATTTGCTGGTCGGTCTTTCTCGCTAGGGTAAAAACGCAAATTCATTTGAGTTGATTAATGCCCGGCAAACGATGTTCAACCCTTCCTCCTGCATCACCTGCAAACACGTCTCCGATTCATCATTTGACGGGTCGCGATTGAGCAGCAACTGAAAACAACGGTTGATGGCTTCTTCTGGATCGCTGCCGGCATCCTCCAAAGCCCGGTTTGCGATCAACTTCGATTGTTCAACCACAAAATCGCTGTTCATCAAATTCAACGCCTGTAGTGGTGTCGTCGATACGGGTCGGCGGGCTCGAATCTGTCCGCAGTCGGGGAAATCAAACGCGGTGAAATTCTGGTCATCGACGCGCCGCATGCGCTCCTGATACAACAGTCGCCGCCACGTGTGCGGCCCGTGGTTGTCAATGACCTGCCATTGAGCGTACGTTTTTTTAATGTTGTGAATGCGATAACTGCGGCCCCCAATCGTTCGGTCCAGTGATCCCGATGATTGCAAGATCGAATCACGAATCACCTCTGCTTCCACACGCTTGGGCGGAAACCGCCACAGCAACGCCGCTCCGCCATCACGCTCCATCCCAACAGCAGTCGGAACACTCGATTGGCGGAACGCATGCGACATCACCAGCGTCCGGATCAACCGCTTCATCGACCATGGCGTCTGTGAACCAACGGTCGGTTCGATAAACTCGGCTGCCAACCACTCCAGCAGTGCCGGATGAGTCGGCAACGCGCCTGCGGTGCCAAAATCGCTGGTCGTTGCCACGATTCCGACACCGAATACGTGATGCCAAATCCGGTTGGCCATCACCCGTGCGGTCAACGGATTTTCCGTGCTGCTGATCCAGTCAGCGAACTTTAGACGGCGTTCGGCCCCCGGGGCGTCGATCGGCAGGTTCAGATCACCATCAAGCACCTCGGGAGCAGCCGGACCGACGGCGTCGTGCGGAGATTCCGGGCTGCCACGCAGCAGCACAAACGTCGGTGCCGGTTCAACGAACCGACCCACAAAACTGGGCCGTGGCCCTTCTTCCGCCAGTGTAGCGATCAACGCTTGAATCCGCGCGATTTGCTTCTTCCGCTGTGGATGCTTCTTCAGGAGATTTTTATTGACCTGCCATGTCCCCGTCCATGGCTGCCACTTGCCGTTTTGCAGAATGGAAACGTCAAATTCATACCGGGGCAGATACGGAGTTTTGTCCAAATAATCCGTATCGTAAAAGTATTCGCGATTGCTGCTCAACCGCATCCGGTTGATCTCGTGTGGTTGGTCGAAGTCGAATTGAATCCAAGGCCGTTGCGGGGAACCTTTTTCCAGTTTGGTGCGCCACGCCATTGTGCCGTACTCGCCATCACTGACCCGTTCGATCGGGTTGCGTCCCTCGGTTCCGCCTTCAGGAAATCCAGTCAGTTTCGTCCGCTGCCGTGCAGCTGCCAAATTTAAATTTTCATCTGCCGTCCCAAACACCTCCAATTCATCCAATCCCAAATTTGGTTTCTTGAACTCGATCCGCACGGCTTGGGTTGTGACAGGTTTGAAATGCAGTTCTCGATAGGCACCCCAGTTTTCTTCCCAGCCACCATCGGGGCTTAGAAGCCGCCGTTGTTGAAGGATTTTACTCCAGAGCGCTTCGCCGCGCTGGCGGCGCGGGTGGCTTTCGGAAAATTCGGGGAAGCGGCCGCCGAATTCAATATCCTGAAACACGCCGGTCATCGAGTAATAATCTTTGATCGAAACAGGGTCGAATTTATGATTGTGACAGCGCGCACACCCGATGGTCACACCCATCATCGATGCCCCGACGGTTTGCATGATTTCGTCCATGCGATCGGCGCGGGCCTGTCGGATTGCCGATGGTTCACGGCCCACCGTAGCCGCCGGCACGTGCGGTCCTGCCACCAAAAATCCCGTTGCCTCACCAACACCAAGAGCATCACCGGCGATTTGTTCCCTGATGAATTGGTCGTATGGTTTGTCCTGGTTGAAAGACCTCACCACGTAGTCGCGGTAGATCCAAGCATTCTTGCGATACAGATTGGCCTCGGACCCATTGGTCTCCGCCCAGCGAATCACATCCAGCCAATGCTGCCCCCAGCGTTCGCCAAAGTGTGGCGATGCCAGCAAGTCATCGACCAGATTGGCGTAGGCCTCGTTTGCATCAACCACACAGGCGCTGCGAAACGCGGAGACTTGCTCGGGCGTGGGGGGCAAACCGGTCAACACTACCGACGCGCGGCGAATCAGCGTGCGCGGATCTGCTGCGGGGGCTGGCGACAGTTCCGCTTCGGCCAATTGCGATTGCAGGAAGGCATCGACAGGGTTGTGAATCGGCTGACGGGGCTCCAAGTGGGGAACTTTCGGGCGCGTGACGGGTTGGAAGGACCAGTGATCAGACCTTTGCTGTTCAATTTTCGCATCCATCTGGCCCGGCCAGACCCCGCCTTCTTCGACCCAACGTGTCAGCAACGCGATATCACTGTCGTCCAGTTTTCCATCGGGAGGCATGGCGAAGTCAGCGTCTTCGTAATTGACGACCATCATCAGCAAGCTTTTAGCAACGTCCCCCGGGACCAGTGCAGGGGTTCCGTAGTCACCGCCTTTGAGCAGCGCGATGCGACTATCGACACGCAAGCCCGATTCTTGTTCGTCGGGACCGTGACAGTGGAGACAGTTGTGCTCAAATATCGGCATGATGTCGCGCTCGAAATCGATGGGGTGGTCGATGTCTTGTGCGCGGGTTGAGCCAGAATGTAGTAGCAGGCTGCAAATCAATGCGAGGGCCAGATGGGGCAGCTGAGTCAAGTGAGCCAATTGTGATTTTTGAATGATCATTTTTTCCTGCATTGACTCGTGCGTAAGGCACGGTGCTGAAGGCTCCTGTGGAGCATACCGCAGACGCAGAGTTCGGGAACGAGGTTTACCTGTTGTTTTTATCTTATCTCTGTGGCTAACCGTTGGGTTAATTGACGGACAACGTCCGGGAATTCTGTGGCGACATTGACCGTTTCTTGCGGGTCTGTTTGGTGATCGTACAATTCTATAAACACCGGATCCACCGTTTTGTTTCGGTAGTCCCGCCACTCAACCAAGCGGTAACGATCAGTCCGGACGGCATAACCCATCAAATGCTGCTCAAACAGGCTACGGTCCCACTTCTCACCTTGTTGGTCAATGATTCGTTGTTCAACCTCTTCAATCAAAGGTCCGAAAAAAGTCTCACGCATTCCCGGTGACAGCGGATTAGCGGCCCACTCGCGCAATGCCGGGTTGGGGAACTGGCTGAACACGGCGTCCTTCCACGTTTGTTCCGGTTCATCCAACAGCGGTGCAAAACTTAGACCTTCCAAATGGTCGGGTGAATCCACTCCGGCCAATTCACAAATCGTCGGATAGATGTCCACCAGTTCGACTAGGGCTTCGGTTCGCGCACCACGTTGTTTCATGTTCGGCGTCCAGATGATCATCGGCACGCGCGTGCCAACTTCGTAATTGGTCGCTTTCCCCCAGACGCCCATGTCGCCAAGATGCCAGCCGTGATCGCTCCAGACAATAATGATCGTGTTGTCGCGCACACCGGATTCTTCGAGGGCATCGACCATCATTCCCAACTGCGCATCGACGTAACTGACGCTGGCGAGGTATGCATGCTTCAGTGTTGTGGCCAGGTCATCATCAATGGGGCCGATCTTTGGTATCCCCGCGCGGGTTCGCAATTCAAAGGACGCGTGTAATCCCATCGCCGCTCCATTTTCTGGTGCAGTGGTTCGCGCGGCCAGCGGGATCTGGTTCCGGTCGTACATGTCCCAATATTTCTTTGGTGCGACCCAGTTCAAATGTGGCAGCTTGAAACCCAACCCCAGAAAAAATGGCTTCGCATTTGATGCGGTGTCGGAATTTGATTGTCGGGCCGCCATCTCTTTCAGCGTCGCGATCGCGCGGCGGGTGTTGTAGCCATCGGGATAGGTCGCGTCAGGCACATCGGCCGATTCGTAAGCCGGGCCACTGCCAAGCCCCCGTTTGGCGGCGGCTCCGTATTTGGCCTGCATGCGTTGAAAATTTTCCCTTCGTTGCTTCAGGTTTTCTGGCAACGCGTACGGCACAGGTTTCTTTAATTGAATTTTTGCAGGACGCCGGCTCCATGATTTGTCCTCGTCAGTATCACCATTGTGAAAGATTTTTCCGCAGTAAGCCGTTTCGTAACCGTGAGTGATCAAGTGTTGGGGCAGCGTGACAATGTCCGGTTGGAGTTCTCTCAAAGAGACATAATTGTGAAACAGGCCCGTTGTCTCGGGACGTGTTCCTGTCATCAGGCTGGCGCGGGACGGACGGCAGATCGCCTGCTGGCAGTAGGCGCGGTTAAACAGTAATCCTTGCCCGGCCAATTTGTCCAGATTCGGTGTCCGGGCAATCGGCGAACCATAGCAGCCAAGCTCCGGGCGCAGATCATCGATTGCGATAAAAAGGACATTGGGTTTTTCAGCGCGACCCACATTGACCAACATAATGAGACTCATCAGGCAAGCCGCCACGTTGCACAAGCGGATCACTCTCGTTTCTGTTCGTCGTCGTTTCATGATGGTTTGGCTTCCAATCAATTTGTAATGGTGGCAGGCCTGTTGACTGTATCAAATCATGACTGCTGCTCACCTCCTAGGAAACCGATAGAATTGGACGGGATTTTATTGTGCTATTTTTGTGCGGTCGTTGTAATTTTGAAGAAAGTCCTGTTTCTTTGGCAACTTCCACATGTTTTTTTCGTCAAGCATCAGTTGTTCAAGTTACTGGATGGCTACCAGAGATTTCTCATCGATTTGAGTTTTAAGGCGACTGGCAGCTAGGAATTTACCATTCGTTGGCGACGCTGCCAGCGTCGGAGTGAAGCTGGCAGCATCGCCAACGGTAAGCTTTCAACTGTCACTTCCCGCATCACTGCTCCGGGGGAATGAACTTTTAGAAGGAACGCACGTTTTTTCGGAGCCAGTTCCCTCAGGCATTTTTCCAGCTGGATCGTTTTAATATTCCTCAGCCATTTCATTCAAACCAAATAGCGCAATCAGTTCTTCTGGGACACCTTCTTCGGCCGGCGGGCGTTCGAAGGTAAATTCGAATTCCTCGTGATCCGATTCGGTGGCGATGCCGCAGAATCCGTTGCCCGGTTCGCAATACAGCAATCGAAACCTGAAACTGTGCAACCCGGCTCCGCATTGAAGTGCTGCAATCGGTGGCGAATAGTCGGTGGGGAAATGCAGCATTAAAGTGTTGGCATCCTGAAGGTGCGGCGTGGCCAGCAAATCATTTCTGCAGCCCCAATTCTCCAACCGCCAATGGTACGAGTTGGGCTGATCGGCCAGCTGCGGGATGACATCAAAATGAAGAACCTCAAGGTCATCGGGAGTCGGACAAAGAAACTCGAGAAAACCCGCTGGGGATATCGGTGCGCTGTTTCTCAGCAGTCGTCCGCGCAAGCGCTGAAGAAACGAAACCTTCGGAGGAGCAACCGCAGCCGATATCTTTTCCAACTGCTCTTTTGTTTCGCACCAGAGGGTTAGATGGTTTTGGCAAAGGTTGGGCATGGGGCGTGAGAGAACGAAAGTGCTTGCGTGGCACACGTTGCCAGCAGTTGTTCAGAACCGGCTGCAAACCATTTGAGCAAACTGAGCAGGTTCAGGTACCCGTGGATTTGAAAATGTCTAAACACACGGCACATGGCCAAGCGCATAAAACGAACGCACGTCCAAATCCACAGTTGAACGCACATGTGGATCACACTGCGGTGGCGCTTGTGCGGACGCCCTAGCTGAGCTGGAGGATCGGACCAACTTGGGCCGGCAGACCACTGCCCACAAATCAGGGTAGGCAGATCTGCGCGATGGGAACTCTGGAGGGCACCACCGAGCTTAGCGGTTACACTGTTTGCATCATATTATACTTGGCGCTGCATTTTGGGCAAAGCTTGAGATGTTCATCGATTTGCGCGATCAGTGTCCGGTCTTCGATGGTTTTATCGATGTACTTTTGCAGATGTTCCCGGCATTGCGAGCAGGTCAATCCTCCCAAGGCTCTTGGATCTACCGGAGCGAACAGGCTCCGATAGGCGATTGTGCCGACACCCGCCGACACGGCCACCGCCGCTGCGGTCATTAACATACCGCGCCGGTTTGGCAAGCCATTTTTCGCGACTGAGTCTTGGTTTCGCAATGTCCCCTCCGGCTGATCAGCGACCTTTTGAATCATTCCGGTCGGACAGGGAAGCCAGAGGTGGTCATGATTAGGGTTGTGATGGTCCATGGCTCTACTTTGCAACAAAGGTATTCAGGCTTGGCTGTTGAGATTTTCCGATGAGCACTCAACGCGCTTATGATAAGCTTAACCTGTTTGTAGTGCAGTGAGTTACTAAACGCACAAACTGTGTATTTTACCACAAAACACTGGGGTGAGACTTACCCGCTTCAAGCTTCAGTTTAGTGGTTGGCTTGCGGTCTTTAGCTGCCTCGGGGGTAGGACGGGCGATTCTCCGTCGCTGATCCGCGGAACAGGTTCGTTGACCTCTTTAGCCAGTTTTTTAAGATTCTTGATGATGATCCTCCGCCGTGCGATTTCAATCAGATTTTCTGATTGAAGTTGCCCAAGTACGACGGTCACTGTTTCGCGTGTGCTGCCGATCACGCCCGCCATCTCTTGATGGGAAAGTCTAATCTTTAAACCAACACCATCTGGCCGCGGTTCTCCGTACTTTTCTGCCAGTTCGAGCAGCAAATGGATCACGCGTTCGCGATTGGATCGAAACAACAGATTCTTGAGTCTTCTTTCGACTTTCTGGCGTCGTAATCCAATCAATTTTGTTACACCCAGAACAATTCTGGGGTACTTGTGAATGATGGCCTGTAATTCGCGTTTGGGGATGAGGATTAACGTGGTTTTTTCGGTTGTTTCCGCGTATTCATCCCTCTGTTGAGAATCCAACAGCGCCAGTTCGCCGAAGACCTCGCCAGCGTCCACGAAATCAATGATGGATTGTTTTCCATCGGGGGTCGTATGGCAGATTTTTACCCGGCCCGAAGCCACCACCAGCACGCCGTCGGCGGACTGGGACGGCAAATAGATTGGCTCACCGCGTTTCATCCGGCGGATGCGCGAGTGACTTTCCAGCCAGACAATGTCCTCGCTGGCTACTTGATTGAACAAGTCGCAATTCTTTATGTACCAAAAACACTCAGCCATCAGTTCTCCGACCTGAATAACAATGCTAATGCAGCAGGCTGTTCACATTCTAGCCCAATTGAGGGTAAAAGGAAATCTCTCTCGAGAATCTCATTCGCCCCCAATAGGTGCTGCACCGCCGATCGAAACATCAGGACATTTCAGTTTGAAAATTCCTTTTGTTTGTTTCGGCTGTTCAACCTGCATTAAATGTCCCATAAACTGTAATCCCTTGCACATTTGACGGTGGCGGCGACCAATTTCTTTCAGGTATCTATCAGTGAATCAACCAAATAGTTCGAATTTTGCCATTGTATGGAATGTGCCCAACAAGATTTCTGCCGCCAGGCTGGTGTTGGCGGCGCTGGTGTTTTTACAGCTGGAATTGGGATATTTCGCCGGGGCATTGGCGTTGTTTGTGTTGGCTGCCGGAACCGATTGGGTGGATGGCTGGTATGCCCGCAAGTACGACCAGGTAACGAAACTGGGCAGGATTCTGGACCCTTTTTGCGACAAAATCCTGATCTGCGGTACCTATATTTTACTGGCAATTCAGATGGCCCAGTTGCAGTACCAGTTCCCGTGGTGGGCGCGGATCACAGGATTGGTCGCTACGATCGTGGTTGGGCGCGAACTGCTGGTAACGGTGTTACGGTCGATGATCGAGGGCAGTGGCGGTGATTTTTCGGCAAATCTGGCGGGCAAACTTAAAATGTGGTTTCAGTGCATCGCAATCGTGGCCTGTTTCCTGGCGTTGATCTACACGTCGGATGCCCAAGCCCATCCGCAATCCAGCGGCGTAGAGAGTGTTGGCGGCGCGGCGGAATTGGTGCCGGTTTGGATTTGGTGGACGATGGTGGTGTTTGTCTGGCTGTCAGTGTTATCAACGTTGCAGTCGGGGTGGATCTACATTAAATCGGCTTCGTCGGTTTTATTTTAGACCGTTGATCCACGGGGTTGTCTGTGTTGGGGTGAGCTGTTGTGGAAATTGGAGTAATGGATGAATGACGCCGCCGGCTGGGTTTCCGCAATTTTGGTTGGTGGCATGGTGCTGATCAGTGTTGCGTTGTGGGGTTATGTGATCCGCCGACAGTGCACTGGCCAGCCGCATTTTTTTTCTGCGCGGCAGCGATTGATGCTGCCTTTGGGCCTAGTGGACATGCTGCTGGCGTTTGTGATGTGGATGACCGGACAAATGGTTGGCCTTGCCATCACATTCGCCGTTCTGGGCGTGGAGGAACTAGACCCGCTTTCGATCTCAACGCAGCAACAGGCCGTGCTGGGATATGCGGTGGGAGTCTGTACCTTGGTGACCACCATTCTGACGCTGGTATATCTGTATGCACGCTACCAAACTGCGAAAGTTTTTGGAGGCAGTCTGACTGGGTTGGCGGATGACCTTCGGCTGGGCATGCTGGTGTTTTTCTGTTTTGTGCCGGTCACATTATTGGTGCAGGCCGCACTGACCCAGATCTGGGAATACGAACATCCAACGCTTGACTTAATCTCTCCGGATTCTTCGATGCTGACGATGCTTTCTGCGTGGTGGATGGCGGTGCTGGTGGCACCGGTTGCCGAAGAGTTTTTCTTTCGGGGCATCCTTCAAGGGTGGTTATCACGCTTGTTCGTGAACAATGTGCGACCTGAAGCCGCGCTGATCGGTGGCTGGCCCGGGCAGGGGCCGAATTCTACCTCCAGTCGCGAAACGCATGCGGGCGAGCCATACAGCGCCCCAACGGAGGCGGTGCAACCGGGCCAATTCAATCCGTATGCTCCCCCCGAAAACCAGCCACATGAAACAGGAACGAAAGTTGAATCACCGTTCTACGTTGCCCGGTCGTGGGCACCGGTTTTCATTTCGGCGGTGTTGTTTGGCCTGGTGCATTTGGGCCAGGGGCCGGCTCCAATTCCCATTTTCGTTTTTGGGTTGGGGTTGGGGATGATTTATCGGCAGACGGGACGCATTGCACCCTGTATTGTCGCACACTTTTGCCTGAATGCCTTTTCCATGGCCGCCTACACGGTGGAGCAATTGTACTTTCGCGCTGATGCGGTTGAAGCGTCGCCGGTGGTCGCCCCGGCGCTGGCGTGGAGCTGGAGCATTGGTTTTTAAGTGATGGGGGCTGCGATTCATCCATCCACTCTCAAATTTTTGCGCTGCCGCGATGCCTTTTCTTTGGGCTCCACGCTCTGGCGAGCGTCGCCACGTTGAACAGAGTTTGGGATCGCCGTCCATTGTGGAAACTCGGCGAAAAATTTATACTGAACCGTCCAAACGTTGCCGATCAAACCGCCGAAGTCCGTTCTAACCCGTAGACAACATTGCCATGCCTAACCAACCCTCTCCAACTCTCCCGCTGTTCGTTGGCGTTGATGTTGGCGGTACCAACATTAAAATTGGCATCGTCGATGATCGGGGCGAACGACTCGCCTATACAAAGTTTCCTACCCAAGCTGATCAATCGCCCGAAGCCTCCCTGCAGCGTATCAAGCCTGTTGTGCAGAAATTGCTGGATGAAGCCGGCCTGAAAATGAAGGATGTCGCTGCCGTAGGGCTGGGAACCCCCGGACCGATGGATACTGCACGAGGCCTGATTTTGACGCCGTTTAATATGCCCGGTTGGCACAACTTCCCCATCCGCGATGCGCTGGCCAAAGTGCTGGACAAACCCGTCACCTACGCCAACGATGCTTCGGCGGCCGCGTTTGGAGAATTCTGGATCGGCAGTGGACGGCAATACGGCAGCATGATTTTGATTACCTTGGGCACCGGTGTGGGAGGAGGCATCATTATTGACGATGTTTCCATCGATGGTGCCCACAGCCACGGTTCCGAGATCGGGCATATCTGCATCGACACGTCGCTTGATGCACTGGTTTGTTCCTGTGGCAAGTCCGGTCACTTGGAGGCGTACGCCAGTGCGACCGGGATCGTCAACCGCGCCAAAGAGGCTTTGCGGTCGCATCCAAACAGCTCATTGTTGGATCAAAACGCTGAAGCATCGCCACTGTCGGCACTGATGGTGTCTGAAGCGGCTGACGCCGGCGATGAATTGGCGCTCCAACTGGTCAGTGAAACCGCCATGTATCTGGGCCGTGGAATTGCTCAACTGGCTCATGTTGTCGATCCCGAAGCCTTCATTCTGGGTGGGGCGGTCAATTTTGGTGGGGCGGACACCGCCCTGGGACGGTCGTTTCTGGACGGGATTGTCGCCGAGGCCAAAAGGCTTACCTTTCCCGTGGTCGCCGATAATCTGGTCGTCAACTTCGCCCAACTTGGTTCTGACGCCGGATATGTCGGTGCGGCGGGCATGGCGCGAGCGGAATTTATGAAATCGGCATCTGCCTAAACTCTCCGGCGGTCTATAATCTCCCCGCCACGCTATCCTAGCCACCACAGTGCAGACGCAGCCCCTTTCGAAGTTCCTGCTTCCAAAGGTCGCCAAATGCATTTTGGACGGCGTGGTCAACGAAACTTTCCTGTCCCAGCGTCCACAGCAGATTTTTATGTCCGCGAAGATTGACCCCAAGAACATCCGCAATTTCTGCATCATTGCCCATATCGACCATGGCAAAAGTACGCTGGCAGATCGGCTGCTGGAGCATACCGGCACCGTCACAAAACGCGAGATGCAGGATCAGGTGCTGGATGATATGGAACTGGAACGCCAGCGTGGCATCACCATCAAGGCTCGCGCTGTTGCCATGCGTGTCAAGCACAAAGGGCAGTTGTATGAGCTGAATCTGATTGATACGCCAGGCCACGTCGATTTTCAGTACGAGGTTTCCCGGTCGCTGAGTTGTTGCGAAGGGGCGCTGTTGCTGGCCGATGCGTTTCAGGGCGTCGAAGCCCAGACCGTGGCAACCGGATATGCGGCCATTGAACATGATCTGGATATTATTCCCGTCGTCAACAAAATTGACCTCAAGCACGAACGATCCGACGAAGTCATTCGCGAAATGGAACAGACCATCGGCATCAGCGGCGACGAGGTGGTCAAGGTCAGCGCCAAAACCGGGATTAACATTGACGAACTGATCGACGCGATCATCACGCGGATCAAACCACCGGTCTCCAATGCTGGAGCACCGTTGCAGGCGATGATTTTTGATTCGCACTATGACGAGTACCGGGGTGCGATTACCTATTGCCGGATCGTGGCCGGGAAGGTCCGGAAGGGCCAAAAGGTTCAAATGGTGCGGGCAAACAAAACGTATGAGGTGATCGAACTGGGGCAGTTCTGCCCCAAACAGACGCCGTGCGAAGAACTGGTTGCCGGGCAGGTGGGCTATCTGGTTTGTAACATCAAAACACTGGACGAGGTCAATATTGGTGACACGGTAAGCGGCATCGGCAAAGACGCCGCCGAGGCGTTGCCGGGATATCGCGAGCCCAAACGGATGGTTTACTGCGGGCTGTACCCGTCGGACGGGCAGGATTTTACCGAACTGCGCGACGCCTTGGGCAAGCTTTCGATCAATGACCCCAGTTTTGAATTTGCTGCCGAATCCAGCGACGCGTTGGGGTTCGGTTTTCGCTGCGGTTTCTTGGGGATGCTGCACATGGAAGTGGTGCAGCAGCGTCTGGAACAGGAATCGGATGTGGATCTTGTTCAAACGGCTCCCAATGTAACGTATGAAATCCTGACCAAACGTGGCGAGACGTTGCATATCCATCGGCCGCAGGAGGTGCCTGATCCGGGTGAGATCGAGGAATTTCGGCAACCCATTGTGCGGGTGAATTTAATCCAGCCCGAAGAATATGTCGGTCAGGTCATGAAGTTGTGCCAGGAAAGACGTGGCATCCAGCAATCAACCGAGTACCTGTCGGCCTCGCGGATCATGGTGACCTATGACCTGCCGCTGGCCGAGGTGATCTACGACATGCACGATCGGCTGAAAAGCATTACGCGCGGTTACGGAACAATGGACTACGATTTGATCGGATACTTTCCGGCCGATTTGGCTAGATTGGATATTCTGGTCAATGGAAAAAAGGTGGATGCCCTAAGTGTCATTTGTCATCGCGCCGACGCCGATCGTCGGGGCAGGGCGGTTGTGAAAACATTGAAGGCGGAAATCGACCGGCATATGTTTGAGGTGGCGGTTCAGGCGGCCATCGGGTCTAGGATTATCGCGCGAGAGACCGTCAAAGCACTGCGAAAGAACGTCACGGCCAAGTGTTACGGTGGCGACATCTCACGAAAACGCAAGTTGTGGGCCAAGCAAAAGGAAGGCAAGAAACGCATGAAGTCTGTCGGCAGCGTTGATATTCCGCAGAAGGCATTCATGGCGATCCTGAGCACCGGCGACGAAAATCGAAAGTAGCCCGGATGTCGATCGAACACAAGTTGATTGACTGGGTAAAGCAGGTCTGCCGGACGCCCGCACAGAAGGCGGTGACCCTCGGGATTGGTGACGATGCGGCGGTCGTGGACCATGGCAATCGGTTGACTGTGGTTTCGACGGATCTTGTCGCCGATCGCGTGCATTTTGTTCTGGGAGAAACGCCCAATTCGCTTATCGGTCGCAAAGCGTTGGCGGTAAATCTGAGCGATTTGGCCGCGATGGCGGCGGTGCCCGTTTCAGCCGTCGTCAGCCTGTTGTTGCCTCGGTCGATGGAACTGGAACAGGCGCAGGAGATTTTTGGTGGACTGAAGGAGCTGGCGGACGAATTTGGTATCGCGGTGATCGGAGGCGATACGAACTGCCACGATGGGCCGCTGGCGATTAATTGTGCGGTTACGGGAGTGGTTCCGCGCGACCGCGATGTCATCAACAGCTGGAACATGTCCGCGGCAAAACCGGGCGATGTCGTGCTGGCCTCGGGAAGCTTTGGCAACAGCATCGCCGGACAACATTTGGCTTTCCAACCCCGTGTGCGGTTGGCGATTTACCTAGCGGACAACTATTGCATCAACGCGGCCACTGACATTACGGACTCGTTAGCCATTGATCTGGCCGCTATCGCCAGTAAGTCGGGCTGTGGAGTTCAACTGACTCTGGCCAACATCCCTGTTTCCACTGCTGCAATAGCGCTCGACGGGGAACCGGTGACGATTGGAAAAATCAAACCGATCAAGGTTTCTGCCTGCGTTGCTGCGGCGCTGTTTGATGGAGAAGACTTCGAACTTGTGATTACGGTTGACGCAGCGACGGCCGGAGCGATCCTTGCCGACAGCAACTGCCCAATTGCGTTAACGCGTATCGGCGAAATGACGGCAGCGGGCGGTTTGCAGGTGGAGGATGATCACGGACGAATTGTTGAAATTCAGCCGCGCGGGTACCGGCATTGAAGAACAGGTTCTCTAACAATCAGAGGGGAGGAAGATAATGATTCATCTATCAGAAACTGTTATCAGCAACAGCCTGTCAGACACTGCCAAAATCGGGCAGCAAATTGGCCAGGCTTTGAAACCCGGAACGTTGATCGGACTTGTCGGCACACTGGGAGCGGGGAAAACCAATCTAACGCAAAGCATCGGGCGTGGACTGGGCATTGCCGACGGGAATGTGGTCAGCCCAACTTTCACGATCTGTGTGCCGCATCGTGGGCGTCTGTTGATGCTGCATCTGGATGCCTATCGGATCAACCAGCCCGAAGAAGTGGACGAACTGGGGCTTGATGAGCAACTGGAGGACGGTGCCGTCGTGATCGTTGAATGGTCTGACCGCATCGCAACATACTTGAGACCGTTGGATCTGAAGATCCAGTTAACCGCTCCGTCCGAAACCACACGTTCACTGGCCTTTACCAGCCAATCGGCCAAGGGTGACGCCGTGGTCACTGCTGTTTCAGCGGCCAGTTAGTGTGTTTGGTGTGAGGCCGTTACGGCAATGAATGTCGGCTACTGTTTAAGAAAACGATTGGTCGCGTCAACGATATTGTGAAGGTGTTCGGATTCAAACAGCTCCAGGTGGCTGCCGGGAATCTGGGTGGTCTCTAGGTTTTCGGCGACATCGCCCCAGCCCATCTGGTCATCGTATTTGTATTTGCCGGTGTTTCCGGTGGCGATCACAACCTTTAAAGGCGCGTCAATCGTTGGTGGCAAGTAGCTTTCTTCCATCGCCATATGGCGCTGTCGGGCTTTTTTGTGACGCCAGAACATGCTGTCGATATTGGCATCGTCCTTCATGGACGAAACCCGATTTTCGATCTCCAATTTTGCCCGATCCCGGACCGATTCGGAAATGCGTTTGGTCAGGCTGAATGTTTTGGCGATCGACGAAGCCTCGGAATCCTGCTTGGACCAAAAACCCCGTAGACGTTCAAGGGCCGTACTGTGTTCCACTTTGGCCGGGTTGGGAATGTCAAAAATGATGGTCTGTTCAACGTCGTGACCAGCACGCCGCAGGTTGGCCGTCATCTCAATTGCCGCGACGCCGCCGAACGAATATCCCGCCAGTAGAAACGGTCCCTGTTTTTGAAACTTTAGCAACGATTGCACGTACTGGTCAGCGACCGCTTCGACGGATTCACCAACGCGGTGATCCGGATCCTTCAAAAATGGAGACTCAATCGCCCAGATCGCGCGATCTGTCATCAGCATGGAGGCAAACGCGCGATAGAACATCACGGCTCCGTCGGCACCATGCACCAACATCAGAGGGGGCAAAGACGAATCGCCCTCTTTCAGGCACACAAAATGATCCGGGGCCAAACCTGCGGAAAAGACACCGCTGTTCGGTTCAGTTGTGTCGCGGTCAGTGACGGTTTCCGTTTCCATCGGAGCAACCAAACCAAGCTTTTGGCAAAGTTGATTGATCGTGGGGCTGGAGATTAGATGGGAAATGGGGACCAGTTTCCGGAAGGTCTGTTCAATTCGACCGATCAGGCCAACGGCCAACAGTGAGTCGCCACCTAACTGGAAATAGTCATCGTCAACACCGATCTCATCGTTGCCAAATTGGTCTCGCCAAATTTCCAACATCAATTCGACCGGTGAATTCTGTCCGGTCTGATGGTCGGATTCCTCCAGCTGTTTCAGGACGACGCTGCGTCCGTCCTCAATCGCTGATTGGCGGCGTGGTTCGAACATCTTGCGCGAGACAGTCACGCGCTGAATGTCATGTTGAGCCAAGATGCGTGCGAGGGCCTGCGCGCCTTCCTGGGCAAATAGAGCGTTTTGGGCCAGCTCGATCGCGAGGGCGGTTTGATCAGAGGACACCGTTTCGGTTCGGGCCGCCATGCCAACATCCTCAAAGGCAGGCCAGTTGACTGAAATTGTGCGCAGTCCAATCTGATTCAATCGGCTGGCCAGGCCGTCCAGCACATTGTTCGCACCACTGTAATCGACTTGTCCGAACATCCCGAAATCTGCCGAGATCGAAGAGAACAGAACGGTCACGCCGGCTGCCGGGCGACCGGCGGTTTGTTGGCCAGCCTGCCAGTCGGCGATGTGGCGCGCGGCCAACGCCTTGGGAGAATACACTTCACGCAGCATTTCCGGTTGTTTGGTCGCGATGATCCCGTCTCGCAAGATACCTGCGGTATGGAACAGGCCGTCAATCCGGGAATGCTGTTCAATCACGCCATCAAGTGCCGCCTGTAGTTGTCCAGCATCGCTCACGTCGGCGGTCACGATTTTGACCGTCGCTCCATGTGATTCGATCTCTTGTACCGCCACGATGCGCTGTTTCAGCTTGGGATCTTCGGTGCTTTCCCAGTCCGCGCGATTGGGCAGCCCGGTTCGCCCGATCAGCACCAGATGAATCTTCTGGTATGTGCTGGCCCAGTGTCCCGCCATGGCGAGAGCCAAATC
>CALCJM010000116.1 GCA_937967505.1 uncultured Pirellulaceae bacterium
CATGGCGAGAGCCAAATCACCAAGCCCGCCGGTGATTACGTAAACGCCACCGGTTTTGAAAACCGGCTGTGGCGACGACGGCGTCTCCAGTGTCACATTTTCATAAACCTGTTCCCAACACCGGCCATTGGAGATGGCGACTAGGGGATAGTGACGGTCTTGCTGCAGCAATTTGTAGAAGTCAGCACACCCCATCGCTACCGCCAGGCTCTCTCCGACGTCAATCACTGACGTGGTCAACGCAGGGAACTCTTTTTGAATCACGCTCATCGTACCGACAAGGCTGTGATGTGTTTCTTCAATGTGTCCGTCGGCAAGCTGCCCGTCGGTGGCACCTCTGGTAAGTACATTGACCACAACAGCGCGATTGAAAACCTGTTGACCAAGTGCTTTTGCCAGCCAGATCAATGAAAATGAGCTCCGGTCGAGCGCGCGCCAGAATCGTTCGGATGTCGGCCCTTCGTCGGGGTGGACTGGCGTGTCGGTCGCTGACCAAGCATGCACGACACCCTCGATGGAGCTTCCGGAGGCAATGATACAATCGACTAATTGCGAATAGTCTTCCGCCACGTCGGCGCGGATGATGAAGCGGTCGCCTTGCTGGTTGAATTCATTTCCGGGAACAACCGTGATCGTCCGTCTTCCTTGGGGCACGGCCGACGTTTTGTCATCCGGGTGCTGGAAGTTCAACCAGACAGACTGGTGGGAGGAAGATGCTTCGGTCGAATCAGCGATGGGCTGGTGGGCGTCGGCGAAACCACGTGGTAGTTGCTTCCAAACCGGGATGTGAAATCGGGCGTTCTCCGTCAGATCCATTTCTGCCGGCGTGGATGTCTCATTTTCGATGCGGTAGGTCTTGGTATCGAACTGATACCCTGTCAGAGGCACGCGCCCGGGTGCCTGGTCCCACGGGTCAGCGTCATCCCAGTTGATCTCATTGCCGCTGGCCCAGACCTTTCCCAGTGCCGTCTTGCTGGTGAAGCGCGCGTCTCCGGAAACAGCGTCAGATTTGTCGGCCGCTTCTTTGGCATTGGGCAGGGTTGCGATGGCGATGTGTTGATCGTCCTCGAACAGCGTTGCCGCCATCTGTGTCAGCGTCGATCCGGGCCCCATTTCCAACAGTAGCGTGGGTTCATCGTCTGAGAGGACTGACTGGACGTTATCAATAAAACGAACGGTCGAACGCACTTGCGACACAAAATAGTCTGGAGATGTCGCTTGCTGATCCGTCATCCATGTGCCCGTTACGTTGGACTGGATTGGGATTTTTGGTGGTGACAGTTTGATCTCGGATAGTGCGATCCGGAACTCGTCCAGCATCGGTTCCATCATTTTTGAGTGGAAGGCATGCGAGGTCTTTAAAAGTCGGCTTTTGATTTCCCGATCGGTGAGCGATTTGTAGAACGCTTCGACTTCCAGTTGCGGACCGGCAACCACCGCAACGGTGTGGCTGTTGATGACAGCCAATTCGATACTCGGGTGGGCACCGATTAATTGTTCGACCTCCGCGGCCGGGCGCATGATGGCCAGCATGGACCCGGGATCCATTTGCTGCATCAGCCGCCCGCGCTGGTAGACGATGTTGATGGCGTCGGTCAGGGAGAAGACTTCGGCGATGGTGGCCGCGACGTATTCGCCAATGCTGTGCCCCAGCAAACCGGAAGGGACTATCCCCCACGACATCCACAATTGGGCTTGTGCGAAGGAGACGGCGAAGATTGCAAGTTGAGCGTGGAAGGTCTGGTTAATATCCGGCTTTGGCGAACCGGGAGCAGGATAAATTAACGACCGTAAATCGACATCGGTATTGGCCAGCGCCTCGCAACAGCGGTCCAGTGCGTTGCGGAACACGGGTTCGTGCTGGTAATTCTCCAGCGCCATATCGACGTACTGAGACCCTTGTCCGGTGAACATCAATACGGGCTGTCGTCGGGTGGTTTTGCCCGGCGAAACGACAGGGCAGGGCAGGGCGTTGGTCAGTTCCTGGTGATCGCGCGCGATGACAAATGCACGTCGCGCCATGGCCCGCCGCCCCGAACGCAGCGTGTAGACGATGTCATCAAAATCGAATTGATCGTAGGTCGATTCCGCAAACGCAGACACCCAATGATCAACAGACGCCGGCGTGCGGGCCGAAAATGGAACCACGCGGAAAGGTTTTACGGAGTTTTGTACGGCCGTCGCCGGGCTTTGATCGTGGTCGTTCAGTTGCGGCGATTCAGCGATAATGGCATGTGCGTTGGTTCCGCCCAATCCAAATGCACTCAGCGCGGCCACCCGTCGTTTTGATTCGGGTTGCCAATCTTGTAATTCGGTTTGCACGAAGAAAGGTGAATTCTCAAAATCGATCTCGGGGTTGGGAGATTCGAAATTGGCGACAGGTGTCAGTCGCCGATGCTTCAGACACAAGATCACCTTCAACAATCCCGCGATGCCCGCGGCAGAATCAGTGTGACCAATATTTGTTTTTACCGAACCAATCCCGCAAAAACCGGTTTTTTGGGTATACGACTGCCATGCGTCGGTCAGTCCGGCGACCTCGATCGGGTCGCCAATTTGCGTTCCGGTGCCATGGGCCTCGACGTAGCTGATTTGTTCGGGGTTGATTCCGGCATCATCAATCGCCATGCGAATCACTTCGGCCTGTCCTTCAATGCTCGGCGCGGCGAAACCGCCTTTGCGATTGCCATCGTTGTTGGTGGCAATCCCCTCGATCACGGCGTGGACGGTGTCACCGTCAGCGATTGCCTGTTCCAGAGGTTTCAGCACGACGGCACCAGAACCCTGACTGAAAATGGTCCCCGAGGCGCGATGATCAAACGCCCGGCAGTGACCATCGGCCGAGTAAATCAATCCCGGCCCGTGCTGATAGCCCTTGCCCTGCGGCCACGAAAAGGAAGCTCCACCCGCGATCGCCATTTCACAGCGACCGGCCCGCAGCGCTTGACAAGCTTCGGCGACTGTCACTAGGGATGTCGAACAGGCGGTTTGGATGGCGACGGCGGGGCCTGTCAGGCCCAGTGCATACGATGTGCGGGTGGCGACGTAATCCGGGCCATTGCCGATTAATGTCTGGAGGCGTCGGGATTCCGGCATACCCGGTGTGTCAAATCCGGCATCCAGGTAGTTCGGGTATCCCGTTCCGGCAAACACGCCAATGCGGTTGCCGTTGGTTTCGCCTGGATAGCCTGCGTTCTCCAGCGACTCGAACGCGGATTGAATAAACAAACGGATCTGTGGAGAGAGGATCTCTGCATCCTGCCGCGTGATGCCAAAGACTTCAGGTTCGAAATCGTAAGCCCCTTCAAGGACTGTCCCGCGCGGAACGTAGTTGGGCTGACGGTATTCCAGAGGACTAACGCCCGCAGATTCCAGTTCTTGGGGAGTAAAGGTGCGGATGGATTCGATACCACTGGACAGGTTTTCCCAGTACTGATCCAGGTTGGCAGCCCCGGGGAAACGTCCCGCCATACCGATGATCGCGATCGAACCGGAAGTTGATTTGGAACTCTCGGACTGGCGGCGGCCTCCGGCCTGGGTGCGGCGTTCGATACGGGCTGCCAGTTGCTCCGGTGAGCGGTACTGAAAGATCTCGCCGACAGGCACCCGGACGTGGATTGTCTGTTCAAGTTCCAGTTGGAATTTGACGGCCTTCAACGAATCCGCGCCCATGCGGAAAACCTCATCGTGGACGCGTATCTTGCGCCCCAACACACCTGACCAGACCGAGGCAATTGTTTTTGCCAGTGCGTCGATGGTTTGAGCGTCTGCGCTACGGCGTTCGCCCGATTCGGTCGGACCGGGATCGTCTTCGCCAGCCACGCCATCAAACTCTTCCGGGGCAGGCAGTGCTTTTCGGTCAAGTTTTTTACTGGCATTAAGCGGGAATGACTGCAAATCGACAAACCATGCCGGCACCATATAATCCGGCATCGTTTCGGCTAGGAAGTCCTGAATCTCGTGATCGGCAGGACGGTCATCGCCAGCGATGATGTAGCCCACCAGCCGTTTTTCGTCGGGAGTGTCTTCCCGCACGATGACGACGGCATCATCGATACCCGGGTGGTCTTTCAAACGAGTTTCGATTTCGCCCAGTTCAATCCGATAGCCACGAATTTTGACCTGATTGTCCTGGCGGCCCAAGTACATGATCTGACCGTCGTGCTTGAAAAAACAGACATCGCCACTGGCGTACATCCTGGCATCGGGTTGGTCAGAAAAGGGGTCAGGGATAAATTTCTCCGCCGTAAGTTCTGCGCGATTCACATACCCTCGCGCGAGAGCTTCCCCCCCGATGTATAGCTCGCCCAACACGTTTGGCGGGACAAGTTGTTGCTGTGCATCCAGCACATAGGTGCGTACATTGGCCAGCGGTCGCCCGATGGGCACCAGCCCCTCGCCAACACCAAGATGCCCGTAGGTCGTGTAGACGGTGGCCTCGGTTGGCCCGTACCCATTGATCAGTCGTTTACAGCGCGGAGCGATGTCGTTGCAGGTCTCGCGCGAGATCGGTTCACCGCCGGTGATAATCGTCAGGTCCGGACTGGCCTGCCAACCGGATGCAACCAAAATTCTGAGACTGGTCGGGGTGGCACATAGGTAACTGGCCTTGACCTCCTCAATCGCCGCACAGAACGCTTCGCCGTTGGCACCGACTTTGTCTTGTGCGATGGCGATCGTGCCGCCCACCGCCAACAGCGGATACAGTTCGCAGATCGAAACGTCAAACGCAATCGTGGTAATCGCCAGCGCTGTGTCGTCCTGGGTGAAACCCAGTGTGGCGTTGGTGGCCAGGCACAGATTGACGAAAGAGTGGTGCCTGATATCGACCCCTTTGGGGGTGCCGGTCGATCCAGACGTATAGATGGTGTAGGCGGAATCATTTGATGTCGCATTGGACAGCGGGTTTTGGTCGTTTTGAAGGGTCTGCTGATTGAAATCAGCGCTGTCAATATCGAGGATTTTGGGTGGAACCAGTGATGATTTTTCGATCACATTAGCAGCCGAACCGGCTAGGGCCGATTCCGTAATGATACAGCGAATGTCGGCATCGTCGGTCATAAATGCCAGGCGAGAGGCTGGAAGATTAGGCACGAGGGGGACATAAAAACAGTCCGCTTTCATGATCCCGATCAACACTGCCAGCATGGCCGGTGAGCGATCGAGATGAACCCCGACAGCGGATTGGAAGGGAATTCCCTGTTGAATGATCCACCACGCAATCTGGTTGGCGCGTTGGTTCAGCTGTTGGTAGGTGTAGTGATGATCGGCCGCGCGAAACGCGGAACAGGGAAGGTCGGCGTTGGTAGTCGGTTTCGCGGTGGAGGTAACGCCACGAACCGCGATGCGATGTGGCGTACGAGTGACCTGATCCTCGAAGATCCGCGGGAAGGTGAACTGCGTGCTGGGAGTGGGGTGAAAGAAGCTCGATTCTGGGACGGTTGACTTTCCGGTCGGTGCGATTTTCCCAATACCGATTTCGCGGAGGTGCGGGAGAAATTGGTCGTCCAGTATTTTGAAGGCGAGCGCTTGCTGGTCGGGTTGTTGATTGTCGATGATCTGGTCCAGCAGCAGAGCAATGGCGGACGCCCAATATGCCACGTCTGCAGAATCGACGCGTTTGCTGTCAAACAATATTTCAAAAGACTGGTCCTGAGGACCAAACGTAAAAATGACTTCCGGCAGCGACCGGCGTTGGGCGGCAGACAACTGCGAGAGCAATACGTCCGGGGTGATCGTCGAGACCATCCAGTCGCAAGGCTTCAGATCCTCGAACTGGAGCAATTGCACTGATGAACTGTGGGCAGCCTGATTCAGAAGTTCGCCAATGGTCGTTTCGGGCGTGACCAGCAGCGCTTGTCTGGTTGGCTGTATCTGCGCTGAATCCTGCTGAACTGCTCTGACAATTGAAAGTTGGTCGTCGTAGCGATAGTGTCGCTTGAGAATTGCGGCGGCGAGCGTCAGTTGTTCCAGGGTGGCATTCGATAAAATCGACTCAAGCAGAGAGGATTCATATTTGCGGTGTGAGCAATCGGCAAATTCTTGGTAAGAATTTTGGTGGTACATATTTTGATCCGGAGTCGCGATTGCGACTTGATTCGTTGACGAAAATTTTCGTTACAGGACGAGATGAAACGGCCCGTAGCCCGCACAGTTTATGCGTTTTATGAGCTGGTTTTCACGGTAAAAATGGAAAAATTGACCGATTCCGTTGTCCGTGTTCAGACCTCGAAGATAAGGAAGGTCTGCTCGAACCAGCAGAAGGCGATGTCCTGCTGAAATCGACCCAATGCCATATTATTTCGAATGCAGGAAACTTGAACCGCTATTCGACGCCGAAGGGAAAAGAAACCGTCCGCGAAATTCGATTATGCAACTTGTAAGGGGCAGAACCCTATGATGCATGAGAAATTCAGATTCTTACCGTGGCGTTTGGCCGGTGACGCTTTCTGATTGGGAGGCCGGAATAACTTGTTCTGCCGAGGTTCGCTTGCGGAGAGAAGGGGCCAAAAAAACAGCCTTCAGATTTCCATTCGGAATTCTGAAGGCTGTCAATTGTCGTGTCAAATTATTCGGCAGGCGGTCAGTTAGCTTCCACGGGCCGATGGTCAACTAGCGTCCAAAAAGTGTGCGGAAAAATCCTCGTCGCGCTGGCGTGCAGCAAGGCGCGGTCGCAGGTGCTGATGTGGAATAGATCACCGGGGCACTTTCGTAATTGATCGCAGGTGCCGGGGAAATCACTTCGCCTTCCGCTGCCATCGTCACAGGAGTTCCTGCGGTTTGGTTGCAAGCGCAGGCAGGAGTGCCGGCGGCCATTGGAGCACCTTCGACGACCATGGGAGCCCCTTGGGTATCGCCATACATTGGTGTTGATTCAACAATGGGCGATTCGACCACGGAAGTTGCGTCAGCGATGGGGGCGACTTCCGAGGCACCTTCTTCAATGACTGCTCCGGTGACATCGTTGCCTGTGTCCATGACTTCCTGGTAAACCACAGGGGCAATAGCGTTGCTTTGGCAACCGCAGTCCTGATAGACGATTCCCGCACCCGCCATAACCTCCGGGGAGGCACCAATTTGCCCGGTATACTCGACGGTAATGGGAGCGATCGGGGTTGTCACCTGATCGACAATGATCGTTTGGGCTTCCATTGGGGCGCTGTCGATTTCAGCATCGCTTGGTGCAGGTTCTGCCGCGTCGCTGATCGATGTCTGAGATTCGTCGGTGGTCTCAATTGACTCTACCGCGATTTCGCCAATTTGATCGACAGCTTCCTGTGCAAAAGCAACACCAGAAAATGTAAGCGCTGCCAACAACGTAAAAGTAAACAACGTCCTCATACCTGAGTCTCCAATTCTTGTTGTGGTGGTGTGTCGCCTTGAATGCAATTACAACAAATGCACTGGCAACCCAATTAATTGATTTGTGACGCTGATTCTATCGCGTCGTAAAGATGTTTCTACGCCCCGGTGGTGGAAAATTACACGAAATGTACAGCAACAGGCGTTTTTCTAACTCGCGCCTGTCAGGCTGCGGGTAGAAGTTAAAGTAGGCAGGTTTGTTGTCGTTTCCGGCAATCGGAATGCGAGTCAAATTATGTTGGAGAGAGGAGTGAAAGCCCGTCATAAATGAATGCCAGCCATCCACCGGTATCCGGTTCAGCATCCGGTTCAGCATCCGGTTCAGCAACTCATGCAGGTCCGAGTTCTGATTTCAATGGGCGCATTGAACCTGTTGGGGATTGGACCGCTGAAGAGACAGAGGGGCTGACGATCGTCGAACATCCTGCGGGACGCAGTTTGGTCTTTCGCTGTTCAGGGCGCATTGCGACGTGGTTTGAAGATTTGTTGGGTGGGCTGAGCCTGATTGTGCTGCTGGCGATCGTGGCCAATGTTCCGCTGTTTCAGGTTGCGGCGTTGGGTTTTTTGATCGAATCGATGGGACGTGTGATTCGTCAGAAAAGGATAATGTCAGCATTTGTTGGTATCGATAAGGCGCGAGTGTTTGGTAGTATTTTTTTGGGGATCTGGATCATCATTTTGCCGACACGTGCGCTGGCCGGGTTTTGGCAGGATGCCTGGCTGATCGACCCCGAGAGCTCGCAAACCCGCTTTTTGCGTGGCCTTCTGATCGTATTGGTCCCGCTGTTGATGGTTCATATTGCGTGCTGTGTTGCCGCCGGCGGAAAGCTACGGCATTTTTTGTGGCCGCTGCTGGCCCCCGGATTACTACTGTTCCGTTTTGTGCGTTCCAACCGAATCAGCCGCTGGTTGCTTGATCAGTCGATCGGTCGCTTGTTTCCCACGCTTGCGGCGGATATTTATAGCAGCCCACCACTGGGCGACTGGTTCGTGCCTGCGATGATGTGGAAGAAACTGCGGTACAATTCGCCCGCCAGGATCTTCGCAGAAGCGCGCGACAGTACGCTGGGCTTCTTGGGGGGGCTGCGGCCGGGTTACTATTGGTGGTTGGGTTTGAAGGCGTTTTTGGGGACATTGATCTGGCTGACGATTCCCACGCTGTTGTTGGCATCGCCTGCGGGCAGACAGACCGGAGCGGCGGCCATTATAGGATTGTTAGGCGGGATTGCGGCGGTACCGGTCTTTTTTTTGCTGCCGTTTCTGCAGTGCAATTTTGCGCTCGATGGCCACTTCGGGAGGTTCTTTCAGGTTCGGTCCGTGTTCAGAAACTTCGGACGCGCACCGGTTGCCGGGGTGTTGGCCCTGTTGGTGACCGGTGTATTGGCGATTCCTCTTTTTTTGGCCAAGATTGAAGAGATCCCCGCTGAGTTCGTGTGGATGCTGAGCGTTCTGTTTGTGCTGTTCATCTGGCCGGCGAAAGTGTTTACGGCGTGGGCATTTGCCAGAGGGCAGGCCAAAGACCATGAGTTAGTTTTCTGGTTGCGTTGGCCGCTGAAAGTAACCGGGGCAGCAATCGCATTTGCCTTCGCCATGGTTTTATTCTTCAGTCAGTACATTAGCTGGAATGGCGCGCGAAGCCTGTTTGAGAATCACGCGTTTTTGTTGCCGTCGCCGTTCTGGTTGTAAAAAATTTTGTTTGCAGGCTTTTCGGTTGGCCGGGTGACAGCCAGCGCGAGATTTGGGATATTGCTGAATCGTTGCTGTCCTGAAATTTTTTGCCACCACGCCCGGTCATGCCCAAGAAACCTGCATCTGCCTCAACCACAAAAAAAGAGGTTAAAGAGCTCGAACGGGTGATCGCTCACCTGGACACGATGTACGAACAGGGCGAGGAATGCCGTCATCCGAATACAAATATCGAGGTCTCTGATGGTGAGTACGATGCGCTGCGGAGGCGTTTGAGGCAATTGAAGCCGGACAGTGAGCTGTTTGCCACCGCGACAGCATCGAAACTGGCCAGCCGCGTGGCCAAAGTGGTCCACGATCCGCCAATGACCTCGATCGAAAAAGCCAGTCATGAGGATGTTGTCGTTCAGGAAGAACAACTGTTCAAATGGCTCATCAGCAGGGCAGGGGAGGCCGACGGTAAACAGGTTATCATTCAAGGCAAGCAATACAAAGGCCAGCCGGTCAGCATCCCCGAGTCCCATTTTTGCCTGTCTTACAAACTTGATGGCGTTGCGATCGCGCTCTACTACGTCGATGGGCGCCTGACCGCCGCCGGGCTGCGGCCGCGTGATGGTATCAATGGCGAAGACGTTACTGCTCAAGCAAGATTTGTTGATGGCATTCCCGACCAACTTCAAAAGGAGGTCACGTGTTCGATTCGCGGGGAACTGATTTGTCGATTGAGTGACTTCGCCAACGTGCAACAGGTGCTGGCCGACGCGGGGGAAAAACTACGCGCCAACCCCCGCAATCATGCCGCAGGTGGAATCCGTCAATTTAAGAATCCGGAAAAGACGAAGTTGATGCATTTAAGCTTCGTCGCGTACACCATTGAGGGGCTGGAGGCACCGTTTTTGACAGAGCAGCAACGGAGTGAGTATTGCCGGGACGTTTTGGGGGTGCCGCACATTGAAATTGAGCCCTTTGAATTTTCACGACTACAACAGATGGAAGATGCAGTGCCCGATCTCGATTTCGAAGTCGACGGGATCGTGATCAGCGTCAATGTGCTACAGCTGCAGCACGATTTGGGGCGACACGGTGATCCCCGCACGGGGAACCCCAAAGGAAAAATTGCGTGGAAATTTCGTGAGGAGGAGGCCCGGCCACTGGTGAAAGATATTCAGTGGCAGACGGGCCGCACGGGAAAAATCGTGGCGGTTGCCAATTTTGATCCGGTCCGACTGGCGGGGACAAACGTCTCTCGGGCGACGCTGCACAATGCCGGCTTTCTAAAACGCAATCAGATTACAGTTGGATCGACCATCGCAGTGCGGAAGGCGGGGAAAATTATCCCCAAGGTGACCGGAGTCATTGACGGGCAGGGGGAACCTGAATTTCCTGACAAATGTCCGGCCTGCGGTGGGAAGACAGACTTGGTCGAAGGCGGCAGTGCCCAGATGTTGGAATTGGTTTGTACCAGCAAGACTTGTTCGGCACAGAGCATCAGCACGCTGTGCCACTTCTTGGCAACGATTGGTGTGTTGGGTTTGGGGGAAAGCCGGGTCACACAATTGGTGGAAGGGGGGAAGGTTGCCACTGCCGCCGATTTTTACCGATTGACCGTGGAGGGGGCGATGGCGACTGGACTGACCGAGCGGCAGGCAACCCTGGCAGTGGCGTCGGTGCAGATGATCGGTGCGCCTGATAAACTCACGACCGAGGAATTACTGCCGATGATTGACGCGGCAATGGAGCAGAAGAAAGAGATTCCGGCGTGGCAGGTGTTCGCTTCGTTTGGCATTGGTGCAGCAGGGAAATCGGCGGGGAAGGTGCTGACATCGCATTTTCGCAGTTTCGACGAAATTCGTGCAGCCTCCGTGGAGGCCTTGGAGCAGGTCGATGATGTGGGAGAAATTACGGCGATTGCGATTCGGGAGTACTTTGATCTGAATGAAGCAGATGTGGATGATCTATTGAATTTCATCGATCCTGTTTTTTCAGACGACGGGGGAGTGTTGGTCGGAAAGGTATTCTGTTTCAGTGGGGGGTTCCCGGAGGGAAAAAAGCACTGGGAGCAAGAAGTGGAATCCCGTGGTGGCAAGTGTTCCAGCAGCGTTTCAAAAAAGACAAATTTTCTGGTGGCCGGCCCCGGATCAGGATCCAAAAGTGCCAAAGCGGAAAAGCTGGGTGTGCCGATTCTCTCGACGGATGATTTGGTAAAAATGTTTTAAAGCAGAGTCGTTTATGTTCGTCTTTTGGCCCCGTCTCTGGTGTAAGGCGATTGGCGGTTGAAAGCTTACCGTTGGCGATGCTGCCAGCTTCGCTCCAACGCTGCCAGCGTCGCCAACGGATGGTAAATTCCTAACTGCCAGTCGCCTAACAATAGCACTTCCCGGTAGGCTTGGCGGCAGTCTGGCAGAATTCTTGTTAACAGTTTGTGGCAGGTGAGGTGGTCGGGTTACCTCAAATTTACCGAAGACACCGGGTGCCGGGTTTGTGATGGATCTTGAACCGGTTGCGATTGGCAAAGATATAGAAACCCGCACCGGCAGTAAGTTGACAGTCTATTTTTGAATGATTACCATTTGAAAATGAGGAGTACGGAACGAATAACTTCTCTACTCCATATAACGGGTGAAATCGTCGGCTCCACTTCCCAATGACTGGTCGATGGCCAATTCCTGTTAGCAATCGACCTGAGGGCTTGTCATCGGTGACAACGTGCGCAGGAGTTTGTTTCAAATCTGCTTTGAGAGATTGACGTATGCTCTCTCAACAGTTTTTTCTGCCTTCCTGTTGGTCTCCAAGCGCTGTCGGTTTTGATGTCGCCCGTGTGTTGAATGTAAGAGGGGGTTTAAGTGCGGATACTGGTTGTTTTTGTCTGGATGGTTTTTCTGGCCCACGGGCTGGGGTATCCTGCTGCGCCATGTGGTTACGCTCAACGCAACTACGAACCCGAGAGTCCCGAGGTCAAAGCGGTCGTTGACCGAGCGGTGGCTTTTTTGGAGAAACGTCCCTCGCGCGGTGAAGCAGGCGTTCTGATAGCGTTGGCGATTGCCGAGGCCAGTAAGCGCTATGACGGGTTTGTTCCGACCGATCATCCAGCCATCCAGCAGGCTGTCGAGAAGGTTTTGCGCGGCGTGAACGGTGGCTCACTACTAAACGCAAGCTCCCTCTATCACCCCTGTCTGGCAATGATACTTTTGTGCGAGGTCGATGACCGGAAGTATCGCCCTGAGATCATTAAACTGGTCAAAGCATTTGAAGAGCGGCAGCTGGATGATGGTGGGTTTTCTTATGCCGGCAAAACTCACTGGGACACCTCGCAAACCCAATACGTTGCGCTGGCCTATTTTGTCGCTCGCCAACATGGTATTTCGGTAAGTCTCGATTCAACCCGTCGTATACTTGAGTTTGTGATGGCGAAGCAAACCGGGAACTCGTGGACGTACAGCGCCAGTGAGCGGGAGCTTAGAATTTCAATCCACGCCGCAGTATCCGGAACGGCTTATTTGCTTGGGGATCTACTACAGCTACAGCCGCGACTTAAAGTGGAAAAAAAAGTTTTAGAAGGCCTTGGGGTTGATCTGCCGCCGTCGATTTCCATTTACATTGTGGAACAGGATGATGTCGGAAATGATTCGTCCGATTCGTCAGATTCGGCGTGGAGCGGTGACGGGCCGCTGGTACAGATCAACGGAGCATCTTTTAAAAGTTGTAAGGCCAGGGCCAATCAGCATTTTGAAAGTGCGTTCGTGTTGCAACCGCACGCTTGGCGTTACTATTACCTGTACGCGTTTGAACGTTATGCTTTTTTTCGTCACCGAACCGAGGGAGACGTGGGCAACCGGGCAATGAAGTCCTGGTACGACAGTGGATTCGAGTTATTGCGGAAGCTGCAAAAAGAAGACGGTTCCATGCCCAAAGGTCCGGAGCCCTTAATGACCCCGGGGATTAATACTGCTTTTGCGGTCATGTTTCTTGTCCGCAGCAGTGAAATCCTGACGATTCCTCCTGCTGGAAGTGAGTTGGCAGGTGGTTCCGGTTTGGCCAAACTTTCGGGGCAAAAACTGAAGGAACTAAAAAATGGTCGCCTGTCTGCAGATCAGACCTCTAAAAATCTCAACGAACTGATCTCGAGTCTTGGTGATGAGTTGTCCAACGACCAGTTGGAGTTGCTATCGGATTCTATCAGGGACGCAATCCGGGAATACCAGTCGCAGCCGGACAATTCGCGCGGGGAAGCTCGGGCGTTCTTGCGTTCGTTGGTGTCAGACAAGAACTACTTCAAACGGTTGATCGGTGTACGCTTTCTGGCAGGCGAACAAGACTTGGATAATGCTCCGGCATTGATCTACGCACTGGGCGATCCGGATGTGCGTGTTTGTATGGAAGCGCACAATGGTCTACGGCTGGTCAGTCGAAAAATCGACTCGATTACCGTGCCGGAAAAACCAACGCTCTCTGATTTTCAACTGGTCAAAGATCGCTGGACGAACTGGCTGTTGAAGCTGAGACCTGACGCGGAACTACTGGATTAAGGAGGCTCAAATGAGTGCAGGGAAATCTACAAACGCAACCAACGGGTCCGGCTTGGTTAGATTCGTCAAGGCCGACACGAAGGTCACGAACTACGACGTGGTGAGTTCGGCGCTGGTCGCCGCGTTGGTGATCGTCGGTTTCTTTGCCACGATTTTGGGTCTGATCTGGTTGACCAGCACGTTCAACTTTGATGCCAAATCAACCTTTGTAACCGTCGATCCCGTCGGCGAGGTGGGCGACGAAAAACCGGAGGGGTTCGAAGACGACGCGTTTGATCCCGGGGTGGAAGATTTTCCGGAAGTTGAAACACCGCAGTTGGCGCAGGCACTCGAGGCGGTCACCGATGCGGTGTCGTCTGTGCGGGCCAATTTGGCCGACCGCAGTGGAAATGCGGCCGTTTCGGGGGCAGGGAAGGGCTACGGTTCGCGCGAGGGTGGCCCCGGAGGCGGCGGTGGCGACGGCCTCCCGGAGTACAAACGCTGGAAGATCAACTACAAAGCCGAGGACATTGATACTTACAAGAAACAGCTGAGTTTCTGGAAGATCGACATCGGCGTGCTGAAACGCGACAGTGATGATGTTTATCGTGTTAGTGATCCTGCCGGACAGACTAATGTGATTAAATCGACTCGCAGCAATGAAGGCAGCTCACTTTACTTCGCCCATATCAAACAGCGTATGATGCGTTGGGACGAAGCTATTTCCGCCGCCGCCGGTGTGAATACGCAGGATTGCAATATGATCCAGTTTTATTCGCAGGAGGCCCGGCAACGAATCCGTAATCAGGAAGCCAAATTGCTTCAGCGTGACAGGAAACAGACGACTGATATTCGTGAAACGATTATTAAACTGGCAGCGGTGGACGATGGATTCGACTTCATTGTAGAGGAGATCAAATACCGGTGACGAACGTTAACCAAAGCGCTGTTGGATGAACACCTGACTGTAGCGACACGGCCCGGATGGCCATTGAAGACAAACCAGATAATCTCAATTTCAACCCTGACTGATAAACGTAAATATAAATGGATAACATTTTTGCCTATTTGGGCTACGCAATTTATTTCGTGATGGCTCTGATCGCCCTGTGGGGAGCCTTTTGTGTGGTCATGGTGGCCGCGCGTGTGCGACAGAAACAATTTGCCAACGAAGATCAACAACGGTTGTTTCTGGAAGCGATTGAGGAGCCGCTGGCGCAGGGCGATTATTCCGGGGCATTTGAAATTTGTGACGGCGACCGCAGGGCGACCTGTCAGTTGGCTGAACTGGCGATTAATAATCGCAAGTTGGGCTTCAATAAGGTCAAGCAGTTGATTGCAGACCGCTTTCAGCGCGACGTGCTTCAAGATTTGGAATATCGTTTGAGCTGGGTTTATACGGTAATCAAGGCCGCACCGATGATTGGGCTGTTGGGAACCGTGCTGGGGATGATGGCCGCGTTTGCCAAACTGGCGATCCCCAACGCCAATGTCGAAGTCGCCAAATTGGCTCAGGATATTCAATTTGCCCTGATCACGACCGCACTGGGATTGACCATCGCGATTCCACTGGTGCTGGCGACGGCCTATATCAACGTTCAGATCAAAAAGATGGAAGACCTCGTGTCCTACGGAGTCAACCAGTTCCTTGAAATTTTCAAGGAAGCCAATATCCGTTTCCCCAAAGCTTAGGACCATTTGGTCTGACAGGATTTGATGAGCTCAGATACACAAATCACATTAAAGAAGCGCAAGGAAAACCCTGAGGATGGCGAACTTGATATCACTCCGATGATTGACATCACGTTCCTGTTGTTGGCGTTTTTCGTGGTCGTGTCCAAAATGGATCCGCAAGCTGCGGTCGATTTGCCCAAGGCATCTTTTGGATTGTCGGTGCAGGATAAGGAGTGCGTGGTATTGATTGTCGCCAAAGATGAATCGGGCAGTCAAACGAACGTCTACGCCGGCCGATCCAAAGATCCGGAGCTGGCAATTAATCAGGCCGACCCGGGGGCCACAGAAGACGCCGTTGGTGACTATGTCCAAGAACAGTTGTCTTCTCATCCGGAGTTGACCTCCATTCTGATCAAGGCCGAGGGTAACGTGCGTGTGGGCGATGTGGAGATGGTGAAACGCGGCGTGGCAAAAGCTGAGTTGAGTTCGTCCCGCGAAATTTACGCGGGCATCAAAGAGGAGCAGCAATGAACGACGATGCAGTTGATCCGCCGGAAGAGGGTGGCGGAGGAGGATTTGGTCTCGGTCGGCCAACGGGTGAGTTGGCGGATGCCCAATCCGGCGATCGGCCTGCGATTAGGCACTCCATGGAAGTTGACCAGTCTGGCCGCCGCAGCGACGAAAAATACAAATCGATGGGATGGAAGGGGATCGATGACGATGAGCCGGAAGACGATGAAGATCCGCCGGTTTCGTTCGCGAAAAAAGAACCCATTCCCGAAGATGAACTGGACATGACACCGATGGTGGATGTCACGTTTCTGCTGCTGATTTTCTTTATGGTAACCGCGTCGTTCACGTTGCAGAAATCAATTCCGCAACCGGCCGCCTCCTCTGATGCACCCTCGACAACTGTCAGCGAGGAAGAGGAGCCCGAGGATGACTATGTTGGCGTAATTATCGACCAGAACAATTCATTTTACGTCACCACACGCGACGATGAGGAGCGCGAGGCACCCAGTGAAATGGAGATGCGTCGCATGGTGAAAGATGCCAAGGATACCTATGGTGCCGAACGTCTTGTGATCACCGCACATGTCGATGCAACACACGGGAGATTGATCGCTGTTTGTGATGCGGGGCAATCTTCGAGCCTGAAAATCGAAGTCAAAACAACCGAGTTGGAATATTAAAGCGTTCGATGAAGGCGTCGAATGGAATAAGGATCCGAATGTCACCCGATAAATTAATCAATAAACTTGAAGCCCTCGGTAGCGTTGATCGAAAGATTATTCGCAAGCTGCGCGAACAGGTGAAGTCTTCCGAAAAGCCGCTTAAGGCGACTTCGATTCTTAAATACCTCGTGAAAAAGGAGCTGATTTCCGAGTCGGATGCCAGAGGTTTGCTGAAAAGTAAATCCGGCAACACTGCTGGTGGGGACAGCATGGAGACACGTATTTCTGAGCCCGAAGAGTTGTTGATGGATAACGTCGATGATGATCTGGAGGTGGCTCAGGTCGAACAATCGCTGTCGGCTGTGATCGATCCGATTCCCAGGGACGAATTGAAGATGGACCGGGCACCCAAGGGCAAAAAGCCGGTCAACACAGACTATTTCGACGATACGGCATCAACCGGCGATAATGAGGTCGAGGAATCTACCGCCCTTGGCGAGTTTCGCAAGATTGACCAAAAGAACCAGTGGGCCAGCAAGTGGCCATACATTGGCGGCGTTTCGCTGGTTGTCCTGACCGGAATGGTCGTGTTTCTGTCGGTTTGGTTTGCAGGTGCTTCTGCCGAAGAGCAATACGATGCAGCGGTGAAGAGCCTGAATAGCCATACCTATGAAGATGCGGTCACAAAATTTGATGAATTCATCAAGGATAACCCATCGCACAAAAATATCGATCTCGCCCGGACCTTTCGCGTGCAGGCAATGCTGCGGTCGAAGTTCGATGCCAAAAAATGGATGGAAACCATCACGACGGGCCAGCAACTCTTGCCGCCATTAACACAGGATCCGGATAACCAACTGAACACGGTGCGGGATGATGTCGGGTTTATGTTGACCGAGTCTATGTTCCATGAGTCAGAGAAGGCGGTGGATCTCAAAGAACTGGCAGAAATGGAAGCAGCCAAGAAAACGCTCGACGGCTTCTGGAAGTTTATTGACAACCCCCTGTATCTTTCAGGTACCCAACGTAAGGGCGGAACCGTTTCCAGCTTTATTGCGGAAATCGAAAACAATCGCAACGCAATCAACGGTTTAATTAACAAGGAGAAATCCTACAGTTCTGCCATCACGGAAATCAAAACGATGGGTGAACAGAAACAGACCGATGAAGCA
>CALCJM010000117.1 GCA_937967505.1 uncultured Pirellulaceae bacterium
GTTGACTAGATTGGCCAATTCGGCGCCAGCAAAACCGGGGCTGATGGCGGCAATCTTTTGCAGTTCGACGTTCGGGTCGAGCTTTACATTTTTGACGTGGACTTTAAGGATCTCCTCACGTCCGCGTACGTCGGGGCGGTCGACCAGCACGTGACGATCAAAACGGCCGGGTCGCATCAAAGCTTGGTCAAGTGTTTCGGGGCGGTTGGTGGCGGCCATCACAATCACGCCGCTGTTGGAAGCGAAGCCGTCCATCTCAACCAGCAGCGCGTTGAGCGTTTGTTCACGTTCGTCGTGACCACCGGGGGCTCCGTTACCGCGCGTCTTGCCCAACGCATCCAGTTCGTCAATAAAAATAATACAGGGGGCTTTTGCTTCGGCCTGTTGGAACATGTCACGCACGCGCGCTGCACCGACGCCGACAAACATTTCGACAAAGTCACTTCCGGAGAGGCTGAAGAATGGCACGCCGGCTTCTCCGGCGATGGCTTTGGCCAGTAACGTCTTGCCTGTTCCCGGAGGGCCTACCAACAGCACACCGCAGGGAATCTTGCCGCCCAGTTTCTGGTATTTTTCGGCATTGTTCAGGAAATCGACGACTTCTTTGACTTCTTCAACAGCCTCATCGATG
The DNA here is from genome assembly GCA_937967505.1 of uncultured Pirellulaceae bacterium. Lineage (GTDB taxonomy): Bacteria > Planctomycetota > Planctomycetia > Pirellulales > Pirellulaceae > Mariniblastus. The sequence continues at coordinate 632 of CALCJM010000117.1, forward strand.
CCCGCCACGTCTGAAAAACTGACGCCGAGGTCTTCTTCGGCATAGAGACGCCCGCGCGAGCGACCGAACTGCATCGGACCACCGGCACCGCCCAAGCGGCGCATCATCCACCAGAAAAAACCGAGCATCAGAGCTGACAGCGCCAGCATCATGCCATACTGTTCTAGGAAGGTCGGCCCGTTGACGAATTTCCACTTGATGTTCGACGCTTCCAGCAAGGCGTGCAGACGTTTTTTGGTTTCCTCAGACGTGTCTTTATTGACCGTGAACTTTTTCGGCTCTTTGGCAATGGTGGATTCTTCCTTGCCCTGTTCGTAGATCAGCGCCAGCGCTTCGATCCGGTTTTCGCCGATCACCACATCCCGAGGTTTGCTGAAAATATATTTTTTCTTTTTGCCCGCTTCGTCGACGAGTATTTGACCGGTCGATCCTTCAATCAGCTGGCGGGAACTGCGGTCCTGGTAGGTCGTGTTTTTGACCAATTGCTCGAATTCCGGGTAGGTCAGCTCATGGTTGGACTGCGATAGAATCAGGAACAGGCACATCGCCACCACCCCCAACAACAGCAGAGCAACCCACATGGTCGATGAACTTCTTGCTTCGGGATTTCGTTTGTCATTGTCCATAAAGGAGCCTGTCACGGTTCGAGCTTAAGTTTGAGAGAGAGACAACTGCGGAAACGGCGTTTGGAATCGGGTAATGGTTGTTTAAGGTCAATCGGGCAACAGAGAGCATATCCGGTGCCACCCCGGTGCAGCAATTCCCAAGACCGACCTTCAAGGGCACCTGTAACCTCTGAATTCCGGGTAAAATGCCATTCCATGTGTCCTTGCGGGTTCACCTTGTGGGCATTTGAGCCGGGATTTAGAATGCCGACTCACCAAAACGCTTGGTTTTACTCACAACACTTTATTTTAGTGAATTACACCAGACTGTCATCGGCCATATTTATAGGCAATTGAGGTCAGATGGGCGTTGGGGGTGCTTTTTCACACACATGTTGAATTATCGAAACGGTCGATGGCTCAATCCCTACTACCTGTAATGCAGATTCATGGCAGCACGCAAACGCATCGCAATCCTGGGCTCCACCGGAAGTATTGGGAAAAGTGCGCTTGACGTTGTCAGAAACCTTGAGGGTCTGGAGATTTTTGCGATCTCCGGCCGATCCCAAATAGAACTTCTGAAACAGCAGGCGGTCGAATTTCAGCCACGTTTTGTTGTTGCGGCGGATGACAGGCTGTCCGAAGAGATTTCTGCTGTCGATTTTACCGGCGGTGGGGCGACCGAGTTATTGGTTGGGCGGCAGGGGTTGATTCAAATTGCGACAGCTCCAGAAGTGGATATTGTATTGGCAGCGATCGTGGGCTTCGCGGGACTGGAAAGTGCGATGGCTGCCGTGCAGTGTGGCAAACAGCTGGCCCTGGCCAACAAAGAAACGCTGGTCGTGGCCGGACAACTGATCACGGAACTGGCCGTGCAGTCCGGGACACAAATTCTGCCAGTGGACAGCGAACATAGCGCAATCTTTCAGGCCATGCAGACCGGTCAGCAGAAAGAGGTCAGGAAAGTCGTCCTGACGGCCAGTGGCGGGCCATTTCGGTCCGCCCCCAAAGCGAGCCTTGGCGCGGTGACTGTCGAACAGGCACTTGCCCACCCAACTTGGCAGATGGGACAAAAAATCTCGATCGATTCGGCGACGATGATGAACAAGGCGTTGGAAATCATCGAAGCCAAGTGGCTGTTTGGTTTGTCGGCGGACCAGATCGAGGTGGTGATCCATCCGCAGTCGCTGGTGCATTCGATGGTCACGTTTACCGATCAGTCCACGATTGCCCAAATCAGCCCGCCGGACATGCGGCTGCCAATCCAGTATGCTTTTACGTGGCCTGAGCGCGTGGCAGGCCCGGCCCCGGAAATGGACTGGAGCCAAACCTACCAGCTGGATTTCAGTCCGCCGGATTTTGACCGCTTCCCCGCATTGAAGCTGGGTTTTGAAGTGGTGGAAAAAGGCGGTTCTTCCGGTGCCGTTATCAACGCAGCCAATGAAGCGGCGGTGGACGCGTTTTTAAAATCAGAATTATCTTTCACCGACATTGTAACCGCGTGTCGGGAAGTGTTAGAACATCACAACTTTGAAGCTCACCCGTCTTTTGAACAGCTTGTTGCTGCCGATCGATGGGCCAGAGAGGAGATCTCCCGGTGGATTGCTGCCTGATCATTGCAGAAAATTTTTGGCTTAACCCTTCCTCGTACTGGAGCATATTCCAGATGATGCTGGGGCTGGGGGCCGTGATTTTCGTCCACGAGTTAGGGCACTTTTTGGTGGCCAAAGCTTGCGGTGTGAAATGCGATAAATTTTACGTCGGCTTTGATGCTTTCGACATCAAAATCGGCGACCGCGTCATCATTCCCAAATCCCTGGTTAAATGCCAATGGGGTGAAACGGAGTACGGCATCGGCATCCTGCCACTGGGTGGTTACGTCAAAATGCTTGGCCAGGACGATAATCCCGGTAACATGGAAGCTGAAATCAAGCGTTCCATGGCTGACGGCGAGGACGTTGGCGAAGCCATGTCTGCGGGCTTGATTGACCGGGACAAAATGGACCCGCGCAGCTTTTTGGCAAAATCGGTCATTCAACGCATGGCGATCATTTCCGCCGGTGTGATTTTCAACCTGGTATTTGCCGTGCTGTTTGCCGCGATCGCTTTTAAATCGGGCGTCAAATACACCCCACCTTCGGTCGGAACCGTCGTTGGTGGTGGGGCGGGTTGGGAGAACCAACTGGCCGGTGCCGAAATTGTTCGAATTGGTGACGAACAGGTCGAGGGCAATTACTACACCCAGAACGACATGATTCACTCGGTCGTGATCAATGGCGACCAGAAGCCAATGGAGTTTGAAGTTCGACGTTATGGTCGGACTGATTCGGAAATTGTTCAAATGACTCCCAAGAAAGGGATGCGACGTGAGATCCCCGACATCCCGATGCTGGGGTTGGCGTCACGGGTAAAGCCTGTTGTTGGCAAAGAAGCGGCGCTAGAGGGATCGGCTGCCGCCAAGGCATCGGCGGCATTTGAATTCGAAGACAAAATGGTGGAGATCAACGGCGACAAGATCGAAACAGACATCGATATGCGCCGGGTATTGGCCCGCGATTCGGACAAACCCGCCGTGTTCGTGCTGGAACGCACCGACGATGACGGCAACACGACCACGGTGAGCACGACAGTGCCACCCAATCCGGTGCGCCGTTTTGGATTTGGATTGACATGGGGAAAAATCGCTGCAATTCAAAATCATTCACCCGCCGTCGCGGCAGAACTCAAGGTCGGTGATGAAATTGTCAAAATTGACGGGCAACCACGCCACGATTTGCTGATGTTCAACCGTCAGATGATCGTGGCGGCACGGTCTGGCCAAACGGTCGAATTGACCGTCTTGCGAGACGCCCGGGAACAGACCATTTCCATCCAACCAGCAATTCCCAACGTGATTTCTGACCACGGGGACAATCAACCGATCGCGATCGACGCGTTAGGAATCGCGATCGACTATACGCATGTCGTTGAAACGGTTGAAGCGGGAAGTTCGGCCGATATAAGTGGTTTGGCCGTTGGTGATGAGATCGAATCGATGGAATTTTTACTTTCCGATCAACAAAAACAATCGGCAGAGAATGAAGGGATTAGCGACAAGGTCTTTCACATCAAAGCAAAAAAGATGACGTTACCCGAACAGATGGGAATCGTACAGATGCTGGAGGAAGGGACGAAGGTGCGGTTCAAGGTTGCTCGCGCGGGTGAAACAAAGGAAATCGATATCGCCTCCGAGGCATCCAGTGAATACTTTTCCCATAAGCGTGGCATCGCGTTGATGAAGTTCGAAAAATACTTTGTTGCACCGACTTGGGGGCAGGCATTTTCCCTGGGGGCCGGGCAGGTGTATAACGATGGCACGCGTGTGCTTCAGTTTTTACAGAAGCTGATTGTTGGTCAGGTTTCGGCAAAGAATCTTGGCGGTCCCGGTACCATCGCTGCTGTTGCAACCTCCGAGGCATCGCGCGGCCCATCGCGGTTGCTGTTGTTTTTGACCCTGTTAAGTGCCAACCTCGCGGTCGTAAACTTTTTGCCAATCCCTGTTCTGGACGGTGGTCACATGATGTTCCTAGCCTATGAAGGGTTGTTTCGCCGTCCGGTCACCCCGGCCGTGCAGAACATCTTGATGCTGGCCGGCTTTGTGATGATTATTGGCCTGATGCTGTTTGTCGTCGCGATGGATATTAACCGGTTCGTGCCTTGGGAATAGCCTTGGGATAGCCTTGCCTTGATGCTCACCTGGATTGCGGACCGCAGGTTGCGGTCCCAACCCCACCTGATTACAACGCCAACAGCAGTCGGGTGGGTGATTCCAGGTAACTGATTACCTCGTTCAGGAACCGGGCAGCGGCTCCACCATCGACCAAGCGATGATCATAGGAGAGGCTCAATGGCATCATCAACCGAACCGCAATTTCATCGTTTTCAACGACGACTGGCAGCTTGCGAGAGCGGCCTACCAGCAAGATCGACGTTTCGGGAGTGTTGACGATCGGCGTTGAATAGGTCCCGCCGATAGCGCCAAGATTACTGATGGTGAACGAGCCACCTTTGAGGTCGTCCATCGAGAAATTATTTTCGCGTACGCGTCCTGCTAGGTCCATCAACGAGCGTGCGATATCGCCGACGCTCATTTTGTCCGCGTTTCGCAACGATGGAACAACCAGCCCACGATCGGTATCGACGGCAATGCCGATATTTACGTAGTCTTTGTAAATGATCTTGCCATTTTCCATATCGACCGACGCATTGATCACCGGATGGTGTTTCAGCGCCATTGCAATCGCCTTGATCAAAAACGGCATCGTGGTCAGTTTAATGCCTTGCTCCGCATAATCAGCCTTACTGCTCTGACGCATGGCTTCAAGTTTGGAAATATCTGCGTCGTCAAAGTTGGTGACGCGCGGAACGGTGGACCACGATTCGTGCATCTTACGAGCAATCGCCTGACGAATCTTTGGCATTTTCTCGATTCGCACCGGACCAAATCCGTCGCTCTCTCCACCGGTATGAGTCGCGATGACCCCTGTTGAAGAACTTGCCCCCGTACCCCCGCCACGGACAATCGCCAGCACGTCATCGCGCGTGATACGCCCTTTCTGTCCTGTGCCGGAGACGCGCGTCAGATCGACGCCCGTTTCGCGCGCCAATTTGCGGATCGCAGGCCCGGCAGCGACCTTTGACAGGTCGGAAACCAGGGCCGAAGGCGCGACAGGGGTCGGTGGCGGAGTTGCAGCAACCGGCGGTGCCGGTGGAGGTGTTGTTGGTGCTGGTGGAGGCGTTGCAGCTGCGGGCGCTGACGGTGCTGCGGGCGCGGGTTCAGGAGCGCGCGCTGACGGAGCGGCAGGCGTTTCGGCAACCGCAGCTGCTGCGGATGCTTCAATGGTCATGATGACCTGGCCAACTTCCAGCGAATCGCCCTCGCCGACCATGATCTTGGTGACCGTACCGGCAAAATCGCTGGGGACGATAACCGTTGCCTTGTCCGTTTCCATCTCGACAACGCCTTGGTCTTTTTCAATCTGGTCGCCTTCGGCAACCAGCAATTCCAAAACGTCTCCAGAGTCTACACCTTCGCCCAGCGACGGCAACTTAATTTCAACAGCCATATTGTTTTGTATCCTCTGGTGACTCCGCATGAATGCGGGAATATTCTGGTATTGTTTCTATTATGTCATCCCCGGACACGGTCGCATCCGGCCGGAAGTTCGTAGTACCGCTTTACAGCGCCATTAATCGCCTTTTGGAAAAATTGCGTCTGGTTGCTTGCGGGCTTCCAGTAAAAGCGGGTTCTACGAGCGGCGTTGTCAAATGAAATGACTTCGCCAGCCTTGTTTAAAAAAATCGATCACTACGCGTACAGCGGGTTGATCTTCTCCGGGTCGACGCCCAGATCCTCAATCGCTTTGGCGACCTCCGCAGCGTCCACTTTGCCTTCTTGCGACAGCTGGTACAACGTCGCGACGACAATGCATTCGGCGTCCACTTCGAAGTGGCGTCGCAGGTCAGGCCGAGTCGCACTGCGGCCCATGCCGTCAGTTCCCAATGCGAACATACCATTGGGAGCGAACGGTGCCACCTGCTCGGAGAGTGCTTTGACGTAGTCGCTGGAGGCGATGATTGGTCCCTCTGTCCCGTCCATCTGACTTTCGAAGTAGCTCTTCTTCGGTGTCTCGGTCGGGTGCAGCATGTTCCAACGACGGCACTCATCCGCGTCACGCCGCAGTTGAGTGTAACTGGTCACCGACCAGACATCGCTGGAGATACCGTAATCGCTGGCCAACATCTCTTGAGCTTTCAAAACACTCATCATGATCGCACCAGAACCAAACAGTTGCACGGTATGTTTCTGGCTGTTGGCTTTGGCGCTCTTGAACTTGTACATCCCTTTGATAATACCGTCTTCGCAACCTTCGGGCATATCCGGCATCACGTAATTGTCGTTGCCAACCATCAGGTAGTAGATCGCCGTTTCGCCTTCTTTGTACAGCTTTTTTAAGCCTTCAAAGATAATGACGGCCGTTTCAAAGTGGAACGCCGGATCGTAAGCACGCACTGTCGGAAATGCGATTGCGTTAAGCAAACTGTGTCCGTCCTGGTGCTGGAGGCCTTCTCCGTTAAGGCTGGTGCGTCCTGCCGTCCCGGCCAACAGGAACCCTTTGGCTCGCATATCGGCTGCTGCCCAGATCAGATCACCAACCCGTTGAAATCCGAACATCGAATAATAGATGTAAAACGGAATCATGTTGATGCCGTGAGCACTATAGGCTGTACCGGCAGCGTTGAACGAAGACATCGCACCGGCTTCGGTGATACCCTCTTCCAGCAATTGACCGTCGGTGGCTTCTTTGTAGAAGGCAAGCTTATTGTCTGAATCGACAGGTTCGTACAACTGGCCGACGTGGGAGTAGATGCCGACCTGCTTGAACATGGCCTCCATACCGAAAGTACGCGACTCATCGGGAACGATCGGGACAATGTTATTGCCAATCTTTTTGTCGCTGCACAGGCGTGACAGCAAACGAACCACGCCCATCGTGGTCGAGATTTCTTTGCCACAGTCACGCAGAACCTGCTTCGAATAGTCTGCGAACGTGGGGACATCGATCAAAGGATGCTCGGTCGGTCGTGATGGAACAGGGCCGCCGAGGGCTTCCCGACGCTCCATCATGTACTTCATTTCCGGACTGTTTTCCGATGGACGATAGAATGGCGCTTTGCCCACTTCTTCATCGGAGATCGGAATGCCGAAACGAGTTCGGAATTCCAACAATTCGTCTTCGTTCATTTTCTTCTGGTTGTGAGCGATCATGCGGCCTTCGCCCGCTTCCCCCAACCCGTAGCCTTTGATCGTTTTGGCCAGAATCACGGTCGGTTGCCCTTTGTGATCACAAGCCGCCTTGTACGCGGCATAGACCTTTTCGGGATCATGACCACCACGGCGCATGGTTTCCAATTTTTCGTCCGACATGTTTTTGACCAGATCCAACAACTCCGGATACTTGCCAAAGAAGTGCTCTCGAGCGTAGCTGCCCGGCATGCCGACGTATTTTTGGTACTGACCATCGACGACCTCGCCCATGCGTTTAACCAACGTGCCTTTTTCATCGGCTTCCAACAGCGGGTCCCAGTCATCGCCCCAGACCACTTTGATTACATTCCATCCGGCACCACGGAAGATGCCTTCCAGCTCCTGGATGATTTTTCCATTTCCACGAACCGGGCCATCCAGACGTTGCAGATTACAGTTGATGACAAACGTCAGGTTGTCCAACTTCTCACGACCGGCCAGCGTGATGGCACCGAGTGTTTCCGGTTCGTCACACTCTCCATCGCCCAAGTAAGCCCAGACGCGCTGATTGGAGGTGTCTTTAATGCCACGGTCTTTCAGGTATTCGTTGAAGCGCGCCTGATAGATGGCCATGATCGGGCCAAGCCCCATCGAAACCGTCGGGTACTCCCAGAAGCTGGGCATCAGCCACGGATGAGGGTAGGACGACAGGCCCTGAACCTCCGGGTTCAATTCTTGGCGGAAGTGGTTCAGATTTTCCTCTTTCAGGCGCCCTTCCATATAGGCGCGGGAGTACATGCCTGGCGAACCGTGCCCCTGAAAGTAGACTTGATCGCCGTCGTAACCACTTTCGCCGCGGCCGCGGAAAAAGTGGTTGTAGGCAACCTCGTACAACGTCGCAGACGATGCGAAGGTAGAAATGTGCCCGCCGACCCCGCCAAGTCCCGGTGCCGAGGTCGCCTTGTTGGCTTTGACCACCATCGCCATCGCATTCCAACGGACGAAGCTTTTGATGCGGCGCTCGATCTCGCGGTTGCCCGGATAAGCGGGTTGTTGCGCTTTGTTGATCGTGTTGATGTAAGGGGTTCTGGACTTCATCTCTAGGTCAACGCCTTCCAGACGTGCCCGGGCCTCTAGGGCCGACAGCAGGTACTTGGCCCGGTCGCTCCCTTTACTCTTGATAATGTATTCCAGAGAGTCAAGCCACTCCTGAGTTTCCGCTGGATCCATGTCCACGGTCTGCTTCAGGTAAGGCTCGTTTTCCTCGATAGATTCTGCTGACGATTTGATTACGTCCGACATTCACTCTACCTTCTGTAAAGTTAAAACAATGAAGGGGCGATCTGTGGGGACCACCCCATATAAGTATCCATTCAGGTTTTCAAAAATCTGGTGCTCAACTTCTATTTCCAATCTCTATTTCAAATTAGAAATACGAGTTATTGGCAGTCAAGAACCGGGAGATCTACCGCACACCAGCTGTTTCCCCTTGAGGCCGTCCTCAGAAATCCGGTATTGCGAGTCCTGAAAATAGCAACATGAGCGCGAAGTCTACGTTGCCGGTCGTCTGTGTTGTGTATCGGGATTAATTCCCGTCGAGTCCCAAAAGGGAGGACTCACATCCACCATCAGGACTAATTCTCGTAAATAGAACTGATTTCGTAAAGAAGCAACTTTACCAGATTTTAGTCTACGGGGCCTGATCTCCCTTCAGGCGGTGTTAGCGGGGAAGGCCCAGGAAAAATCGGGATTTTGCGTGGCCTGTACTGATAGATCGAGAACGGAAAATCGCAACGAATGCGACAATTTGGTCCAAACCTCGTATGCTTGCGATGGTGTTTTTTCTCGCGCGAGCGTTTTCAACCGCCAAGCAGGACCAAAAAAATGTAGCGACGGTCGCCAGAGGGGAACCCAAATTAACAGATTTTGCCGGCGTGGAAGTCCATCGCACTTCGCCCAGTGCCGCATGCTTTACCGACTGATGCGGATTGTGGTGCCGTAGTTGGTATGCCGCGCGTGATGCGGGTATGACCGCTGGTGGTGCCGATGATGGCTGTAAACCGGACGGTGGAAATCGATCACCGGTTCGGTCACCACAATGGGGCGGTGATCGACCACGACCGGACGACGATCAACCACGACCGGGCGGGAATCGACAATGACGGGGGCCGCCGGAGCGGGGCGCCCTACACTGGCCTTCTGCATTGCTTCGATCACGCTTTCGCTGACACCGTTTTGAGACATTGCAATAATCTCCGACACACCAATTTTCTGGCGGACTCCATTGGCCTGGATCTGATTAAGAATCAGTTGTGTGCCGACTCCGTTGCGCGAGAGAGAGATTGCGTCATCAATTGAAATCGCCCGTTGCAGCTGTTGCTGCCGGACCTGCCGGATCTGTTGTTGGTGCTGATAGACGCGCTGCTGATACTGGTACTGCTCTTGAACCTGCCGCTCCTTGGCTTGCCCCAACAGATTGCCCGCGATCGCGCCTACAACACCGCCGATCGCGACGCCTTCAGCAGTTTCATCGTTTTGCTTGCCGACGATTCCGCCGATGATTGCTCCCGCCACACCACCGGTAACCGATTCCTGCTGGTAGTTGATTTGGGCCAAAGCACTGCCACCACCACACGTCACAGCAAAACAAAATAGACTTGACGCCACGACTAACGCTGCACGAATATTCATCAATTGGGCTCCAGAGAAACGATTTGACTTCTTTGCCGAAGATTATCGAAATCAACGGAGCCTCGCATGAGCAATTTAAGATTTTGAAATCACGGTGCTGGCGAAACGCTTGCGCGACGCTGGGCAAACTGCCAGAGCTGGGGAAGTTGACGCAGGAACGTCGGGTAGAAAATTACTGCATTTGTAACAGTCTTTCCAACGCAGCAATCAACATGCCGTCGCTGAGCGCTCAACGATGTCAAACTGAACGGGGCTATTTGATTTTGGCGTCGCCATTCTGGTCGTTGTCGCCGGTAAAACGCTGCACCACCATTCGCAACGCGGCAGCGGACCAAGCTGGAATTCGTTTACGAAACAGAAACAAGAACCCGGCCAGCGCCAGCACCCCGGTCACTACCTTTCCGGATGACGGCACCAACATTGTGCCAAGGAACCACAGCGTCAATACGACCGCCTGAATGACAGAAATCAGGATCAGCAAGTTAACTTTCAGTTCCAATCGTTCAATGTCGTTTTCTGAATCAGTCACAGCGAACAGTTTGAAGAACAAAGCGGTCATCATTTAAATTCCCATTTTTTGCCATCCCGAGACTACCAACAACCGCAATTCGCTGCCGGTGCAAAAATATTGATAAACATCCGCAGCCGCGCAAGTTAGGCGTTACCCCGGATATTGCATGCGTCTGCTTTACAGATCGTGATGGAATAGGTGAAAAATCGTGAACTCGGTCGGTGACTATCGTTCAGTAAGCACTATTCAGCGTTGCACAAGCGCGCCAATACTTGCCAGAAGATGTCTGCTAACGGGCAGTGGCATGATCGGGGTGTCGTGACCAAGGGCCGCCAGACTTTGGGTAAATTCTCGAACGCCACACACGATAGCGCTACGGTCACCAAGGCAAGACTGGTCTATTTCTCCAGCGGGAGCAAGAAGAGGTCTTTGTCAGATTGCTTGCCGGTCGGCCCGGCTGGCGCTGGAGGTTTGGCTTTATCCAGTTCCCCCAAGGCACTTGGACGCACCGTCTCTGTTGCCCCCGAGGCAGAAGAAGATTCCTCGATCACGGATTCGGCCCCGGTTTCCAAAACCGGACGACGACTAAAAACTGGGAAAGGGAACATGCGGCTGAGAAACCGGTTTCTGTAACTCGCCTTCTCCGGCGCGCTTTCCGCACAGCAACTGCGGCAACAACGGTCGCAAGCGTCATCCTGTTTCCAGAACGCCAATTCTTCAGCGAAGGTGCGCGACCCGACGACGATGCGATCGCCTGGCTGCAGTTGGTAGTTTGTCGTGACATCGCCAAGCTGCGTGATTTGGCGATAGCAAACTGGCAACACAACGCGGCATGCGTCAGGTGAGGTAGGACGGACGAGAATAATATCACAAGCGGATGCCTTGGAGGTTAGCCCGCCAGCCCGAAGAATCGCATCGAGCACGTGTTCGTGGCCGTCGATCGAGTAAGCGGCCGGTGACCCAACCTCTCCCAGAACGTAAACCTCGTTCGCATTGGTTTCAACCAGACGAACGTTCATGGATTCGGCCTTGCCAGACAAACCAATCTGGTTCTCGACTTCTGCTTCGATGGCTTCGACCGTCATCCCGACCACACGGATCCTGCCAAATTCCCCCAAATCGATTGAACCATCGACCTGAACTTTCTGATCGCCCAGCGAACCAATTTCAGAATCAAGATCCGTCGGTTCAATCAAAATTCGGTCGCCGGGTTCGACAAAGTACTCACCCAACTCAACCTTATTAAGCTCATTGGGTAGTCCGCTGGGTAGTCGAGCCCCAGCTGCAAATTGTTTGGCGGCGGAGGTCAGATGAAATTGGGCAGGCCACCCACTTACCCCCAGACTGCTACAGCCGGTGGACAAACCGATCAAGCTGCAGAGAATCACCGACACGAACAAGCTATAAAGGCGTCGAAACAACATATTTGATAAACCTGCTCTGCTGGCAAAAAATCGTCACCACCCAAATGACGGTTACACACCTGAAAATCGTCACATTCGGATCGTCAATTAATCTTGAGAGAGGCCGAACGACTATTCGGAATAACCGGCAAGGTCATGGTGGCATTCTGACTCAGCTGGTTCAGAATTCGCATAAGAAGCGATTTTTTTGCCCCCGGAGTGTGTTCGTGTCAACTTCCAACTTAAGCAGAACGTTTCCCGTAAACACGCACACGACAGGCTTTCCGAAGATGTTCCGAAATTCCATGCCTGTAACTTTCTCAGACAGACATTGGATTGTCCGTTGTGCGGCGTTTGGAAGACATTCCTTCAATAACCATTTCCCGCTTTAAACGTGGGGGCTCTTGCGATTAACCTGACAGCCTTGATCTTCCGGGAAATCCACCATTTGCCGTGAACCATGCGCAGGGTGACGAAGATACTCTTCATCCATCAGACGCATGTACAAGAGATTCTCTTCTGTCTTAGGCGGTAGTTGGTAGGCGATGCTGCTCCGGTGAGATCCAAGAATTTGGCATTGCAGGCGGACGCTCAGGTCAGGATTGTCAAAGTCGATCCACGTACGAACCTCACCCACTGTCTGTGGCCACCTTTATTTACGCCATTCCAACTGAACCTTCAAACGCCGGATCAGTTCGTAGATTTCTGGCGTTTGCGGCTAATTACTTTCCATATTGGCTTTGATGTTCGGTTTGCTACCGGAAAACACTTTCTCGGCTCTTTCCAGCAACTGGTTTTTTCAAAGGTTAATCCGCATTGGATGGAGTTTGTATTGCTGAGCACTCTCTGCGGTCGCTGGGGGTGTATTTGATTGACTCTAACGCTACGTTAGCATTAAAATGTTGAGGTAAACTTGCTACGCTTCCACCTCTTGAAGTTTCCGTGAGGCAGTGGCCCGGTAGACAGGGCCGGCTTTACACATCAAACACCCTCTTTTCTATCTTTGCCGGTGGCCCAAATATTTGGGGCCACTTCAAACGTGTGACACTCGAACTTTTCTTTGGCGAAACCACCTCCTATGAATCAGTACGACAGTGAAGAAATTGACAAATACCTGGTTGAATTTGAAGACAATACTGAGCTCTACGGCAACGATATCGAAGTATTCATTGAGCAACGAAATATTGAATTCGATTGTGCGAGACGATTGCGCGAAACACTGCAATTGGGCCGCGACATTGATGTTTTGGCAGGGGGAGACCATCTCGATTTCGACGCTCAAAATTGCGCCGAAGACCTGACCGGTGAATTAGGTGGTGAATATCGGTTCACTCGCGAATTGGGGCGTGGCGGGATGGGAACCGTGTGGCTTGCGGAACAGCTGATGCCACAGCGAGAGGTTGCCATCAAGCTGGTTTTGACCGACTTGGACTCAAGGTTGGTGCAGCGCAGATTCGAAACTGAACAGAAATCGCTTGCGTTGATGTCGCACCCGGGCATCGCCAAAGTGATTAGCGCAGGGGCAATTAATGGCAGTCGGCCCTACTTCGTGATGGAGTATGTTGACGGGATCCCCGTGACAGAATACTGCAACGAAAACCGATTGGACCTGAACAGCCGACTGGATCTGTTTCTACAACTATGTGATGCGATTCAGCATGCGCATCAGAAAGGTGTCATTCATCGAGACATTAAGCCCGGCAATATCCTGGTCACCAAAATCGACGGCAAACCACAAATCAAGGTGATTGATTTTGGGCTCTCCAAAATCATTTCTGGCCAAGGTGCTGATCTTCATCTAACCCAAGCCTTTGTTGCGATTGGTTCGCCGCTGTGGATGAGCCCGGAGCAGACACGATGGAAAACAAAGGAAGGCCCGTCCACCGTTGATACACGTTCGGATATTTATTCACTTGGAGTGATTTTGTATCAGTTGTTAACGAATACGACGCCGATTGACTTCAATCGATGCGAACACATGGATCGTTTTCAACTGTTCGAGTCAATTCGCAACGAAGTTCCACCATATCCTTCCCGGCGAGTCATTGAAAATAAACCGTGTGCGTCATGGGTGGAGAGTCAGTCAACTTCAGGTGTTTCGGGATGGAAGAATACACTGCGTGATGATCTGGACTGGGTCACAATGAAGGCGTTGGAGAAAGAGCCTGATCGCAGGTACGCCACAGTTTCAGCTCTTGCAGATGACCTGCGCCGGTTTACATCGGGCAAAGCAGTCGTCGCTCGTCCCCCGTCGGCGATTTATCAGCTTAAAAAGTACATTGCACGCAACAAGGCAGTTTCCATTGCCACAGTCGTTGCGGCCTTATCTGTGGTTGCTTGTTTAGTGTTGTTGATCCTTTACACTGCGGTACTCAAAAGAGAAAGCCAACGTGACAAAACCGCCAAAAACAATGCAATAGCAGCAAGGAAACAGGCCGAAGCGGCAAGGAAACAGGCAATTATTCAACGAGAGAGTGCGGATCGACTCTTGGAACTCTACACGAAAGATATTGATGCTGCCAATGTCTACGCTTCGGGAGTCAAATTCAGCGAGCATAAATTGGAGCGAATGGTTGACCTTGCCAAGGAGATTGACAACCAGAATCTTCTGCCGGAACGCGATATCAAGTTGCGAATTCATGTGGCACATAATCTGAATAGTCTGGGCGAAGTGAGCTTGGCGAAAACGGAATACAAAAAAGCCCTTGAACTTGCTGAATCAGAATTGGGGTACTCCGCTCCAATCACAATGATGGTGCGTAATCGTTTGGCCTTCACTTATTTTGGTATACATGCAAACGAAGATTCCACGCGATATTTGGAAATCAATAAGGAACTGCTTGCCGGTCAAAACAGCGTCGTTGATCCCGAGATACAATTGCGATGCGAACTTGGCCTTGTTAGAGCCAAATTCACATTCAAAGAGCCCCAGTCCGCGATTCAGGGATACCGGGCTGTCATTACCAAATGCGAGGACCAACTTGCCAAAGAAATGGACGATGCCACGCGAACCGCATTGGCGACTCTCAAGGTAGAAAGCCTCACCTTGCTCGGGCATTTGCTTTCACGTCGAGAGGAATATGAAAATACTGATCAAGTGTATCGGGAAGCGAAGTTTCTCTCCGACAATACGCTCGGTCCTGATTCAATGCGATCGCTCAACCTTGAATTGGGCATTCTTATTAACAAAGACAAATGGAATGGCAAGGCAGATCTTGCCAAGAGACCGGAAATCCTTGATGAGTTCGTTGAAAAGATCGGTGAAAGCCACCCCAAGGTAATGACTCTCCGAAACCATATTGCAGAGTCACTGAGGAAGTCTCGCAAGTACGACGCTGCCTTGCGAATCCTTGAAGATGGAATTCAGGCCTGTGCACAAAGTGCATCAGAACGAAAACGCTCACTAGTGGAGCTCTGGTTCTCGAAAATTCTGGTGTTCAATAGACTTCAGCGCTTTTCTGATTCAATCGAGGCCTACGAGACCGAGATAGCTCCGAAACTTTTGAAAGATTTCGAACTGGACAATTACTGGAACCTGCTGATTCAATCCCAAATTGCAGTTGCCTATTTCGATTCGAACGACCTGGCTCGAACAGCAGAACTCATCGAAACCTGTCTACCCATAACAAAACAGGTGGAAGGCGGCTGGGGTCCTCTCAGTAATCAATTTCAACTTCTCAAGGCAAACTTACTTGAGAGAAACGGACGTTTCGACGACGCTGTCGGCGTTCGCAAGGATATTGTCGATGGACTTACGCGCGAGTACAGCCCCGAGTACCAAAAGGTCAGTTTTGCAGAATACCGTCATGGAAAAACACTTGACCTTGCAGGCCAGCCAATGGAGGCATTAAAAGTTTTTGAACATCTCTGCAAGGTAGTCCAGCCTTCTCACCCGGGTCGCCTTACCTTTAAACAAAACCTCGCGGAACACTATCTTTACGCAGGCAAGCATGAGCAAGCGTTCGCCCTGTGCGAAGAGGTGCAAAATAATCGAGACCCAACTCGCATCCACGGCTACCTGAATAAACTGCGATTCCAAAATCACCTTTGCTATGCGGAAGCAGCAGCACAATTGGATAGACTTGATATTGCCCAGGAGCTTGTTGAAAACATTAAAACCGACGCGGAAAAATTTAAGTACATTCGCGAGAGTCCGGCGATGAACAGACTGGAACTGATTCAAGGCACTTGTCAGCGGCAGAAAAAAGAATTTGACAGGTCAGAAGCCACCCTACTTTTGGGTCTTTCCAAAGTTAACAAAGCGTCCGGGTTGGGCAGGTTTGAATCAGTCAGAAACACACTTGCCGCACGTCGCTACGCGTCCCAACTTGCTACGCTGTACGAACAATGGGGCAAGCACGAAAAAGCAGAGCAGTTTCGTGACAAGAAGTTCCCGTTCTCGCAAGGCAGGAACGCAGCAGAGCCTAACGAGGCAGAGTCTAACGGGGCTGGTAGGTAGACATTGTCTTTTGCAGCTTTTGGATTCCACGTCTATAAATTGACGCCACAGAGCTGGGTCTCATTTCCAAACGTTCGGCAATTTCCGCCAATTTGAGCTGTTCAAAATGCCGCATTGCAATGACCTTTTGGGAACGTGAGTCTATTTCGGCAAGTGCACAGTAGAGAACCGACTTGCACTCTGATGAAACGGCCAGCTTCGAGGGGCTGTCAGCGCCACCTGAACAATCAAACCAGGAATGAATGGTGCATTCAAGGTTCAGCTTGCGACAGAAATCCAGAAAAGTGGACTTCAATATGCAAAGCAGCCATCCGGAAAATTCTGCAAAAGTATTTCCGTGAAAAGCCTCGATACGGCGCCAAGCCTTCAAAAATGTTTCCTGAACAATATCTTCAGAGCCAAATTTTCTTGCAACTCGGTTCCGACGCAGTAATTGATTCGCTTTTGCAAGAAGTCCGATCTTGAAATGCTCACAAATTGCTGTCCACGCTTTCGCGTTGCCAGCTTTCAATTCTTCAAGTGAAATCGTCGCCAGCCCCGTTTCTATCGTGTTGATCATTCTGACCTCGTTGAGTGACTCACTACTATCCCAACAGCAAAGCCCATGATGGACGATCCGAGGCCAAGATTCAACCAGTAAACGGGAGAGCTTTTTCTTTTTACTTTTCCAACAATTATTGCGCAAATATTCCGACGAGCCTCGTTTGAAATAAGGCCCGCATCACTTCGATCCTGCTGATCGATTGGCGCAATTACCTTTTCAAGGCCAAGTGCAGTCTTCGATTGTCGAGTCTGTTTCACGTTACTTTGTACAAAGATGGAAAATCTAATGAGACACCTATTTTCAACGCTTGTTTTCAGCCTGGTGATCTGCGTCGCAAGTCAGGCAAACGCCCAGTGCTCTAACCTTGGTGACGCCAATGGTGACGGAGTTACCAATCTTTCCGACATCCCTGCTTTTATCGCGTGCCTTCAGAATTCAAATTTCAATGCGGTATGTGACATCAACCAGGACGGCAGTGACAACTTTTTGGATATTAGCCCCTTTGTTGCCTTGGCTACGTACGAAAGAGGCGACGTAAATCAAGATGGTTCGATCAACTTTAGCGACATCAGTTCATTTGGCAATGCAATTACTGAAGGTGAGAACGGCACTTATGATGCACTGGCAGATATCAACGAGGATTGCGTTGTCGACAGCGCTGACATCCCACCTTTCATTACGCTTTTACAACAACAGTAGTGTATAACTGGTTCATCGTGATTGCGGCACGAACCGGAGATAACGCCGGTTCGTGCCAGTCTGTATGAACACCATCAGTGCAATTCACAGTATTGCCCCTAATCCTCGGGGTTACCCACAAGTTGTTCTGGTTATACGGGATCATCCACCAAGTTGGCAAAAATTATAGAAGGAGTGGCTTGAACTTCACGCGATGATCAAAGGAGCCCGATTCGCAAGAACGATCAAAGATGTGGAAAACCTAAGACTAAGAATTAACCAACCGACTTGTGATGGCGATGCGGAAATTTACTTGGTAACACTTGGTGGCCAAACTGCGAAGCTTGGGCCACCAATCCACTTCCCGCATCCCACATTCTCAAACAAGCAAAGAAAAACGCACTTAATGGCACATAAGTGGCCGCTACAAAAGGCTGAGACTAGCTTCAACTAGCTTCAATATCGCCCAATCATTGGTCGATTATACTGAAATGGTCCAACGATTCACCGTTCTCCACGATTCGATTTCAGCCAGAATTCTCCATGAGCGCCCCTGCCCTTCCGAATCGCCGTCGTCTGATTTCCACGTGCTTCCAAGAATTCTGTCTGAGTGTGAGGGTATTCATTGCTGTGGTGGTCGGTGTTATTTTCGCCAGCTGCCCCCCGCACCAGCTGGCTGCACAAGAGCCTACCCGCCTTTTGGCCAATCCCAATTTTCCCGTTGGCATTGTTCCCCGTGCGAAGCTTGGCAGCGAAAAATCGTTCGACTATGAATTCAACGATATCTCGGTGCCCACACTACAAAAGTGGCTCAACCGGATCGGCGTTAAACTTCCGGTGAAACTTGACGGCGCGCTGACGGGGTGGGTGTGGATTGAGCGCGACAAAAGCTGGTTCGATATTGCGGGTTATCGGGTCGAAGGCGCGATCGCGGCACCGATGCTGAGCATCAATGACTGGAATGTGAGCGACGCGCGCTTGCGGTTTGGCTACTTGAACGGCACTTGGTACGTCGGCAGTCTGCGCGGCGCAGTCGCATCACCAATCGACAAAACCCAAATTGGCCAGTTCAACACCAGCGCACGGATCACCACCGACCAGTATGCCAACGCGAACGTCAATGTGGGAATCGACCAGGTACAACTGAGACCTTTACTGGCAGCATTGGGGCTCGAGTTCGACTTCGACAACAAAAATGGCAGCCTGAAGTTGAACGTGACCGTTCCGTTAGACACCGCCGACCAGGTAAAAACTTGGACGGCCACAGGAAGCACCGAAGTTACTGAATTCCGATCAACCCTCGTCCAGTCGGCCGGCAACACTACAGCCGATCTGTCATTGGCCGAGGGAAAGTGGGAGGTCAAAAATGGCGTGCTGGACATTGCATTGCAGAAGATTAAGTTCTCTGGATCAGGCGACCTTGCCGGCAACGCCCCATTCAGCCTGAACGCTGCCGGAACTTCAATCAACGCAACCCAGTTACTCGAACAGATCAATCAAACTGAACTGGCCGGGCAGATCACCGGTGCCGTGACACTCAACGCGCTGTTGTCCGGCGACCGGATCGCTGGCGTAACGACTGCCGAAGCGGAGGTTCAGTCGGAATCGCTGATACTGTTCGGGGAAACGGTGGCCAGGTTGAAGGCGCACACTCAATATCGTGACGCGAGAGCGCTGCTGAACATCGTGTCTGCCACGATTGCTGACGGGCAGGTCAGTGGGACCCTTCAATGGGAAACGGCGGCCGACATTGTCAACGGTCTTCCCGCATCGGCCAGTCTGACCGTTGCGCGAGTTGACCTTGCAAAACTAAAGTTGATCAACCAAAACGAACTGCGTGGTGTTGCGACAGGGAACGTCAATCTAAAAACGAATTCTAACGATGACGCTGATGCAAAGAGGGCGCGCTATGACTGGTCAGGCGATGGCAATCTTTTTGTCCACGCAACTGGATTTCAGGAAACCAACTTCGGTGATGCACAGATCACCTTTCGGCGAGAACCAGACACGCAAGAATTGATTGCCGGTGTGGAGTTGAAAAATGGCAACGGTGTGATACGGTCGAATCTTGTGGCTGAACTGACAGGACAGGCTGATCAGACCGGGCAAACACGCCCAAGCAATGAAGTCGTTGCCACCACCGATCTGCTTGGTGGCACCATGATCAAAAGCTTTTCAGCCTCAGGCACGCTGGCAGACTTCGATTTGGTCATGCGTGTTGGACCGGACGGCGGCGTCCTTGCCCCATCGCGACTACAGGGGAATTTTAAAATCAGCGGCACGCCAGAGCAGTGGCTCGAACGCGGTTCAGCAGTGCTTTCCAATTCGATTGTGAAACTTTCCGATCGCCTGCTGAAGGTTGAACTGGCTGAACTCTCTTTTAACGCGGACGAGTTTCGTGTTTCCAGATTTCGGGTGTTGGAGGCGGCGGGACGTATCGCGGGAGCGGCGATCGTGCGGCGGCAGGCCCAAGGGGATCACTTACTGCGTCTGCGGATTGTGAATCTTAATTTAGATCCATACCTGAAACTCTATAAAGATGCACTGCCGCCGGCGCTGAAAACGCTTAGCGCTGCGGCGGAAGTTGATGTTGAACTTACCAAACCGGCGTCGGACAACTCTTTCACGCGCGGTTGGAAGGGACACTGGGATGGCAGTCTGCCCCGTTTGAAATTGAAGGGGCAACCGATTGGTCAATTGAGGGCGACGGGCACCATTAATAATCAGGAAATTAAAGCCCGCCTCACAGGGACATTACTTGCCGGGACCATTGACGCGACGTTGAAGCTTCCGCTTGCCGCCTTGGAATCCGATACCATTGAACCTTTCGAACTGTCAGGACAACTGGAGGGGGCGGAGCTTCGCAGACTTGTGACCGTGCTGGACGATCGTCAACGCGGCAAGCAATTCACCGGAAAGTTCTCGATGATGGCAACCGCCACTGGCACCGACGGCGACGATCTGGAGCTCACTACCGAGCTGAAAATACCAAACCTAATCCACAAACAAAAAGTTCTCGCTCATAATTTAAACGCCCGGTTCAAGTGGGCTGATAACGTTGTGTTGGTACAAAGAGTCGTGGGGGGGTTGGCCGGCGGGACCATCGCGGCTCAGGGGAAAATCAAATTTCGCAACGACGAACAATTTGCGATCACCGGTGGGAGTCTGAATTTTGCCGCTCGACGGTTGGATGCGCGTCGAATCGCATCGGCCGTTGTTCCGGAGTACGCGCGATACTACGGGGGTGAGGTCAGCTATCGCGGGGCGGCCCACTATCGTCGTGGCGTTCAACTGGCAGGAATGGCATTGATAAATGATGGTGAACTGTTTGGCCTGCCCGTGCAGTTGGCCCGTGGTAAGGTCCGGGCCAGCCTTGCCCCAGACGGGCAATTTTTGAAATTGGTTTCCAACGATCTGCACGGCACGGCGCTGGGTGGTCAGTTTGAAGGCCAGCTGAAAATCGATGGCGGTTCACAATTGACGCTGGCGACCAAGGGTCGCCTCTTGCGAGGCCAGATGGAGCAGTTGAGTCGCGGGCTTGGGTTTGAACAAATCACAGGCAGCGAAAAGTTCAACGGACGATTTGAAATCAGGTCAAAGCGCATCACTTCCGTTGACGCGCTGACGGGAGATGTGGAAATTCAATTTGAAAGTGGTGACGTAAAGAGCATTCCCCTGTTGTCAAGTCTCGATCGCTTTGTGCCGCTGGCTCAATTCGCTTCGACAACGATAGAATCCGGCAGCATGCACGCTCAACTGGGGCAGGGGCAATTACGAATTAGCGATCTGGTGCTTAACAGTAAAGCGTTCGTGGTGGCGGCCACCGGCAGTGCATCACTGACGGGAAAAAAGCTGGACGTGAATGCCGTCTTGCAAACCGGAGGTAGTGTCGGGCAACGCATTGTGAATAATCTGATCAATCGACTGCTGGTGGGAGCGCTGCCCCAGATCGCGTTACTCGGTCAGGTGAATGAACTGATTCGTAACCGGACAATATTTTTGCACGTTGGTGGCAGTCCGACGAAACCGGTTGTTCAGATTCAGCCCGGGCAAATCGCTGCTCGCGCGTTTTTACAAAACTTTGGTCGTACACTTTCCGGCAACATTCCCGTGTTGGGTAACTAACGAACCAGTCACCTGCCGATTCATAAAACGCGCGCTCCATCAGTCGATTTTTGTGACGCTGCTCTTTGTTTAGGCGACTGGCAGTTAGGATTTTACCATCTTTCAACTGCCAATCGACTTACACTCGCGCGAAATAGAGTGCGACACTGCCAGTGATAATGCCAAAGAGTCCGCCCAGGTAGCTGAAATTATGCATCGTGCCGGCCCTGCGGAACGCGGCATTATCGACCATTTGATTTCCATAACGGGTGATCTGGCCAACGGTTTCCGCATCTACGGTTAGATAGGCAAAAGCAAGAGCGCCCAATCCAAATAGCAGCGTCGTGCCAGTGACGATGCCAAACACACGCATCATTCCCCAAAAATACGCGGCATTGCCACGGATAACCAATCCTGCGGGAATCAAAATGACTCCGATCACAATCCCCATCCACCACGCCGCATTCCACCCCACGATGGCCGCACCGACGCGCTCGGGTAGATCCGGAGAGATTTTGAACTGGTGAAACTTGAACCGGGTGAAATACTCGGGCGAAACGGTATAGGAGATCTGGTTATGAACCATCCCAAACAAACCTGCGAACAAGCACGCGACGGCAAGCAGAACAGGCATCAGTGCGGCTTTGATCATGAGTTGTGAACGGTGTTAAACCAGTGGGGGTGGGCCGTGTCCAGTAAATAACGATCCGTTTGTCGCGCACCTAGCCATCAAAGATCCATCAAGACGAACCGGAGTGCTGCTGGCAGAGTTTGACAGCGGCAATTCATCCGGTTTTCAGCGTTAATTTCTGGGGTAGGACGTTTTTTGCCGGGGATGTAAATTAGTGAACCGGACCAGCCATTTATATCCAAGGAGGGATCAAGTGTCAAAACCTGCCAGCTTTATTTGCCAATTGACCGTAGCCGCGGCGTTGTGCGCGTGGTGTTACACGGCACCTCTCACGTTTGCCGGGAATCCGGAGCGACCTCCTGCAGAAGCCACGGTCCAAACGGACTTGGAAAATGATCCGGCTGAAAAGAAGCAAATCGGGACTCCCATGCCGGATGCGCGAACCGCCAACGCGTCGATTTCGGCGGCGATGCTCGTTAAGCAAATTTATGCCCGAACCAAAACGGCCAAAACCGCCAAAGATTTTTCAGCACTTGTCGTTCAGTGCGAACGCGCGTTGGAGTCTCCCAACGCCCCAACGGAGCAGTTGACCCAAGACATACACGGGCTGTTGGCGTGGGCGTTATGCAAACGCGGCCAGGAACGTGTCGATCTGGCGATCAGCCTACGGTCTGCGGGGAATCGCGATCAATTCAACGCCGTCCTCGGTGCGGCTCTGGCTGATTTTGACCGGTCTTTGGAACTGGATGAAAGTCGCTGGAAGACATGGTTCAGCCGCTCGGTTGCTGTGGCAAATTTGGACCGGACCGAAGAGGCGTTACGCAATCTGGACAAAGCGATCGCGCTTAATCCAAAATCACAAAAGGCTCATTTCAACCGCGCGGAATTGTTGAACTGGAACGGTAACGCATCGGCAGCCATCCAAGATTACAAAGTTGTTTTGGAATCTTCCCCCAAAGATGTGCAGGCCATCAACGGTTTGGCGCACGCGCACCTGGCGCTGAAGCAATTCGAACGTGCGATCGAACTGTACACGCGTGTCACGCAACTACAGCCGGAAAACAGCATTGCATGGCAAGCACGCGGCGAAGCATTCCAGACAGCCGGTAATTGGAAAGCCGCCAACGACGATTTTTCAAAAAGCATCAGCATGCAGAAATCAGCACGGGGATATTTGAAGGCAGCTTGGCTGCTATCGACCTGCCCGGACCCCGATTTTTTCGAACCCATCACCGCGCTGGAATACGCGCGGCAGGGCAGGCAGTTTGACCCGAAAAGCGTTGAATGTTTGGAGGTTTTGGCGGCAGCATCAGCAGCCAACGGCGAGTTCACTGCGGCCGTTGATCTGCAAAAGCAAGCTATTGAGAAATCTGCAACCGTCCAGTCCGACTACCAGTTCGACACTGACCAGATGAAGGTACGCCTGACAGCTTACCAGCAGGAAGAGCTGTACCTGCAACGCTAAACGGTCACTGGCCACGATCTGATGTGGACCCAAAACGGTGGTGCTTCCCCGAGCTCTGTGGCCCAAGGCGAGCTCTGTGGCTCAAGGTCTAGGGCGGCGCGAGGTTGCCCACTCCCTGTGAATGTAGTAGGAATCTTACAGCAGTAGATGGGTGTCTGAATCGCCCGAATCGGGTTGATACGACGGAATTGAGTTCCTACCGCACGACACTAGGATAAGGCCTACACGTCGTCCTGAAGAACCTTACGAAGGAACTTCCATCCTGACAGGTGGTAGTCGCCACCGAATTTCTTGCTCCACATGCACCGCGCACGTACTTTGGTGGCGATGTCGTCCAGACGATAGATCGACAGCGACGCGATCTGTTCAACTTCGACTTCGCGTTCGCCGATCAGGCAGATGCCGCCGGCGCTGATGTCTTTGGAGAAAGCGCGCTGTTTGGTCAATTCATACTGAAACTGAATCGTCACCGGGCAGACGACCGCCTCGCGCGAGGAAGCACGCTTGTTGATATCAAAGTCGTCTTTTTCTGTCAGGATAGTGACAAGTTGCTGAATCTCGGGGCTGCCAACAAATGACTCGCGGTTGATCATCCAAAACTCCTGGTGTGCTCTCAAAAAGACGGCCGCGCGATTCTTTCCCCGTTCGTAAAGAAAAAATCGCAGTTCCTGTGGTCGTCGCATGTTCCGGTCGGGCCGGTCAGTGGGTGCTGAACAAGGTGTGCAGAAGAACTCTACCCCACAGTTAACTGAAGTAAGTCCGACGGGCCGGCAAAAAGTGCAATCGCAAGAGTGCACATATCGGATCTTCGGGTTGTGCGGGCTAATTGATCTTGCGGCGATTGCCGGACGTACCTAACGTGCCTCTGGAAATACGCAATTGGGGGCAATCGCGGTGTCTTTTTCCAAGATTTTTTATCCAATTAGTCCGGGATGATTTTTTTTCCGGCTCAGGGAACCCCCACAATGAAAAACATATCTCACGGCGTTAATGCCCTACAGCTCTCGTTTCCAAGGTCATTCCAGGCGATGCTGTTGACAGCATTGGTGGTGACCTTGACTGCATCTGCGGGCTGCCGAAACTGTCGTAACAATTGCGGCCAACCGTTTGCCGGTGCTTATGGTGGCGCTCCCGCATACAACGTTCCAGGAGCAGTCCCCGGATACGGAGCAGCTGGCTATGGAGCAGCCGGTTACGGGGCACCCGCCGGCGTTGCGGGGAATTCGGCAACGATCGCACCACCGGCAACCTATTCGTTGAACATCCCCGGAGGTGTCAATCCTTACGCTCAGGGGACGCGCGTTGGGCAATTGCCTGCCGGTCTGATCAACACACGCCAACCGGCCCCGACTCCCGCCAGCGGTACCAACAGCCCGGCCAACTTCAATCAACAACAGGGGTGGCGAAAAATCAACGGCGGTAATCTGAACACGCAATCCAACCTTATCAATCCGGCAGCTGCCGGCCCGGTAGCCACCTCCGTTCTTGACCGCAGTCCGGATTCATCAGCCCCCGCCAATCAGCCGAATCAATTCAATCAATCAAATCCACCGCAGATCAATAACGTCGCCACGACCCGTTCGACGGACTACCGGACGACCGCGGTGGATGAACGTCGCGATGCGACGCGTCTGCCGTTGACCGACGCATCGGCAATGCAACCGCGCGTCGCACAAACGCTGGTCTCCCCCGTAACGCAACCGTACTACAACCGTACCTCTGGTGGACCAAGCGGCCCAACCGGACAACCTCAATCCAATCGACTGGCATCGCGCGGGGTGTTTCAAGGGCAATTCAGTCAACCCGTCAACAGCGCCTACCAAGGGCAGTTCCTCAATCCTGTTGGCAGTGTTGGCGGACCGTTTGCCGCTCCCCTAGCCCAGCCTCAGTTGGTGCAAACTCAATCGACGGCCACCTACGATCCGTACACCGCCACGGCCAGCGACTGGCGCAGCCGCGGACGTGACTCGCGGTCGTACTAACCGCGAGAACGCGCGTCGGCTTCCGAACTCCCGCAACAGGGCAGTTAGCACGCCACCTTCCACCTCCGGAGGATAAATGCCCGTTACGCAGACCTTTCGCAGACTTGCCACCCGAACCAAAATTTCACATTGGCAAATCCACGTCTCAAGAATTGAGCGTTTGTCGTCCGCGCTCGAGGCGATCACCGATCAGGAGCTGAAGCAACGCAGTCGCGCACTTCGGTATCGGGTGCAAAGTGGCACCGAGCTGAAGAAAATTGTCACCGAAGCTTATGCACTGGTGCGTGAGGCAGCGCGGCGAACGATCGGGATGAGTCACTATCCCGTCCAGTTGCTGGGGGGACTGGCGATGTTTCACGACAGCATTGTGGTGATGCAGACTGGCGAAGGAAAGACGTTGACGGCCACACTGCCCCTGTTCCTGCACGCGCTCATTTGTTTGCTTTGATACCGGATCCTACTAAGTTTTGGTCGTTAGACACGAAGGCTTTTTACCCTCGTGAAACTACAGAGAAAATAATTTATTTCAGTTCCCTACGACGCAAACAAATCAATTTCTTTGTTATACATTCACGCACCATGGGTTTGCCGCCATGAATGAAAAATGGCTGGCTTAGAAAGATGTTCGTTCAAGATTGAGATATGTCATGTGTGTTTCTATGCATCTCTTTCCGCCATTCATTTTATGATAAGACGTTTTAAGATTAATCCAAGTAAGGAACTAAGGGAAGTAGAAAAGTATTGATTTCCAGCATGTAAGTACAAAAGGAGCTTTTCTAAAACTTTTTCCCGACCCCCCTCGTTATAAAGATATA
>CALCJM010000118.1 GCA_937967505.1 uncultured Pirellulaceae bacterium
TGCAGGATCAGCCGACCTTCGGTTGGCTTTCGTCTCGGAGAGACGAGTTACGTAAAACGACTCTCCGAGTCGTTCAACCTTCCGTTTTTTGTTAACGCTATTTGTCAGAGGTAAATCGGGAATCTATTTCAGGACTATTCCTAAGTGCTCCTTGAGCCCGCTTGGGGTGGCTTCGGTTGACTAAAAATTGTCTTTTACGCGGCTTTATTTGATTCGGGCGTGCTCTTGCTCGTTAAAAGGCCTTTAAGGTAGTTGCATTTGGTGTTGGCGAGATTCAGAATGAATTCTTGCGTTTACAACCAACCTCTCCATTTCTAAGGACAGCACTCCCATGAAATCACCACTTTCGTCTTTCATTAAATGGCTGGTCGCTGTAGCGATCCTGCCCTTTCTCTCGCTGACAACGACTGCCGATGCTGCCACTTTTAATGCAAAAAACGTGGCAGAGCTTCGTGCCAGAATTAACCAGGCCAGAAACAACGGAGCGGGCTCCGTGGACTTGATCAGGTTCACCGGTGTTGGCACCTTTAACGATGGCGGGCCGATCACCATCAATACTCCTGTTATTATTCAGGGCGTTAATCGATCAAAAAGTAAAATCAAGAACCAAGATAACAAGGGGTTTATCTTTAATATCGTGTCCAATAACGTGACGGTTAGGAATTTGTCATTGCTGGCCAATAAAGGAGGCGGCACTGTCGGGATAAAACTGGGAGCAGTTACAAACACAAAGATTCAAAACAATACGTTCTACAAGTGCACTACCGGGATTATTTCGTTTGGTGTTGTTCCTGTTAATCTCACAGTGACTGGAAATAATTTCCTGCAAAATACAACTTCACTCTGGACGCTTCGGGACTCCGGTCGCGCTGGCAGCAGTAATCCGCTTTGGGGAGGCAAATACGATATCCGTGGCAATTTTGTAAATGGTCCCGGCGGTTTCATTTTGGACAATGGCAATGACGGTACTGAATGGGTCAATCAAAAGCCTGTCCACGCGGCGACCAACTACAAAGGGTCCAGGTTGTCGCCCATGGTCACCAACTACGCCAACGGTTCGACAGTATCGAACAATAAAATGGTCAACATTGTGTTGTTCGGCATTGGCCTAGCCAAGTGCGGTAATGTTGACATCAAAAACAACAACATATCGATGAAGGGAAATACTGGCTACGGTGGCTGCATCCAATTGGAGCATCGGACCAAGAACTGCGTGGTGAGCGGAAATACGCTCAACGCGGGTGCTGGCAAGTCAGGCATCTTTCTGATCGCATTTTCAGATCATGGAGCGAAACACGTTTACAAAAACGGAACACGAAATATTACGGTGACTGACAATATCTTCACCGGTCCCGGAACGGCTTTTACAGGGTTCGGATTTGCAGGCGCCAAAGCCTTCAAAAATGACTTTCGAAAGAACAAGCGATTCAGGACCTATAGCATATCGGGTGGCAAGAACTCGTTTTCTCAAAACTATGGAAATCTTGGTGCTCCGGGAGGTAAAATTCCTGTGGGTGGATAAGAATCCGGATTAAATATACTCGAGTCTCTCGACAACCAGTCCTTTACGCCCGGCCGATCATTTGATCGGCCGGGCTTTTTTTGATTGGCTAGCAACTGTCCTGATCGCGACACCAACAAGCCAGGAGATCTCTTCACAGTTGAGTTTGACCGGGTTCGGAAATTTAGCCGGGGATTCGTTTGGCAAAATGAACTTTCTAAGCTGGTCGGCACTCTTGAAAACAGGTTTTTTTGCTTATTTCGATGGCCTTGTATCTTGATTTGCTGAACTGGGCGGCGAGTTGTATCAGCGGCACTCCAGCAAACTCTTTCGTGCTACAGCTCGTGTAACGTGTAATAAGGCACCGATAAAAAAACGTCGCAGCCCCCTTTTAAAGAAAGATTTTTTTATTGTGAACCACATAACATTCCTTTAAACTGAACTTGCGCGACACTTCTGCATAACCATGTTTCCAGCCTGTGGATTTTTTCAGGTTGATATTTTTTGTTTCGTCTTTTTTGCAAGGATATTCAATGACTCGTACTTTATCAAAGAAGTCTGGCTTCACGCTGGTGGAGCTTTTGGTGGTGATCGCAATCATCGGGATTTTGATTGGCATGTTACTACCGGCTGTCCAGCAGGTTCGAGAGGCTGCCAGACGTACTGAATGCCTCAACAACATGAAGCAATTGGGAATCGGCATCATCAATTACGAATCGGCGCACATGAAGTTCCCCACCATTGGGGTTGGTAATGTGGCACGCTGGAATAGAGACCACGTGACTAGGGGGTCAGCGTTCCTGCAACCTCAAGGTGGCGTCCTCCGCTTTTCTTCGGAACCTGGCGGATGGTTGCTTCAGATTGCACCCTTTATTGAAATGAACAACCTTGTTGCCATACGCAACCCTCAAGGGATGATTGGGTTGAACGTTGACCAAAATATCGTCCCAGCGGAAGCCGATGTTGGATTTGCAACTTGTCCTTCGCGAAATCTTCGAACCGTCACGCATGACGGACTTGTGCTTCCTGTATGTGATTATGCAGCACCGTACGGTCAAAAGTATGATGCCGTCGGTGGTTTTGGCGATGAGACGAAAACAGGAGCTGCGTTATTCAGGTCGTTATGTTTTCACACGGGCCTTCTTCGTGCTGTCGGTGAAACAAATGGTGGTGGCATAACCCAACAAGCTTACCCGCGCATTGGGTACCAAGGCCTTACCAATCTGGACGGCTCCTCCAACACAGCTCTGTTGATTGAAAAATCTGCTTTCACCAAAAACTACAACCCTGTTCTTTCAAATGGTTTTTGGGGGTGGGGTTACACAGGTGGCCAGTTCGCCCCGGGCGTCCGCACCAATAGTCGGCTCGTTCTGGGTTTTATTGCTGATAATGCAACGCAAATTCCTAATTCTCCATTGTTTGTTAACTTCGCCGGTAAAAACCGTATGGCCCCCGGTGTCACAGACAACCCTCATGTGGCTTCGCCTCGTGAGACCGGTGAACTTTTCTTTGGGAGTGCTCACCCAGGCACTGTCAACTCTGTCTTTGCTGATGGTTCTACGCACTCAATCAGTCTCAATGTTGGCGGTCCCTCAATTCACAAGATTTGCTTTTGGAATGATGGCGCAGTGCTTGACCACTCGGATCTCTAGGTTTTGATCAACCCTTTGAAACCCAACCTGGCAAATACCCAGGTTGGTTTTTTTTTATTCACGGAATTATGTCTGAATCGGTATTATGAATCCAAGAAGAGTTCTGATGAGTTTGTGCGCGTGTGCTTTGTTCGTCACGTTGGCGGGTTGCTCGTCTGGGAAAAAAGAAGTTAGCGATGTCTACGACTCCAATATCAAGAAGCTGTACGTGGCTTACCAAATATTTTTGTCGCGTCATGGCGGTGTCGGGCCAAAGAACGAAGCCGAATTTAAGAAGTTCATGGTTGATAACCCAACAGGAAAGTTCCTCATTGAACGGACAGGGGTAGATACCACCCAAATCGACGACTACTTTTTGAGTGAGCGCGATGGTGAGCCGTTTGTGATTAACTATGGTTTGAAGGGAACGGCAGATCACGCTGCAATCTTCGAAGCCACGGGAGTGGACGGAAAAAGGTACGTTGCTTTTGGTATTCCGGTAGAATTGGAATCGGCAGAGTATGAAGATTATCTCTCTGGTAAATTAAAAGGGGCCACTCCGAACGAAAGTTACGGGGAATAAACAAGAGGTGGCCATTTGAAGTGCCGTCATCTCTGGTGCCCCACCGTCTGGCGACGGTAGCTACGTTTTTTTGCTGACGCTATGGAGGGATAGCTGGATCGAGGGTGCATCAAAGACCTATCGCCAAGAGCGCCCGGGCAATGCGCTTCGGGAGCTTCTTTCATTTGATCATCACCCCTACCAACCTTGAATTTTGTACTTTTTGGCGGGTTGATCTAAGCCGCAGCGGGCGTCTTTCTCGGGTGAGCGCGGCTGAATGCGCCATCCCGCTGAGGAGACACAAGCTGGAGCAGTGGCCGACACGGGACGATTTTTAGTTGGCAACCCCACAAGGTTGCCCATTCCCCAAAAACTGCCACGTTGGCCAACCTTGCCCCAGTTTTCGTATGCTTCCCGGGCGGCTTTGACGTGGACGATCGATCATCGAACCGATAGGCTAACAAAGACTTGCGATTTCCGGAAAGAGAACCCGACCGCGTTTCCGCTAAATTGCGAAATGAAGTCGCTTTCTTTAAGGAAAAACCGAGGTGCGTATGGCACCGAAGGCGTCAGCGTTTGGTCCTAAAATGAGGCATGTTCGGTCACCGAAAAACGCTTCAGCGCGTTGGCGTGTTGGGGTTGTACCAAGTTGGAAACCCGTTAAAACCGACCGTAAATCATCCACTCACGAAGCAGAATTCTGTTTATGGTGAAGCCGCTTTATTCGAAGAAAATCCCGTTTTTCGGGACCGTCGCGATGCTGATTCTCTGCATCGTCTGCTTTTTGCTGCCCTTTGCCGGGCGCGGGGCGAAACTGGCCATCACGTCGATGGTCAACAATGTGGCTGACTGGTTGCCATCTCATTACCAGGAAACCAAAGAGCTGGAGGAGTTTAAAAAGTACTTCTTCGGTGGCGGCCAGTTTGTGGTTGTCAGTGGTCCTTGGTGTCGCGAAGGCAACGGGACCTACGCCCGGTTCAAACGTAAGATTTACGAGGAATCGCTGGAGTACCAGCAGGAACTGGAGGAACAGGGGCGCGAGGAGGAAATCCGCGCCCACGAGGTTGGAGATCAACTGGGCCTGATGTTCGCCGGGACTTGGCATGAGGATTGGGGCGAGCAATCCGAAAAATGGTTGCAAGGGCGCGATCGACAATGGTACTTCATCAATCGTAAAGGTGAACTGTATCGCTGGGATGGGCGTGAAACGATCAAGGACGGTGCCGAGTTCTTTTTTGAGCGATTGAAAAAAGGAAAGAACAAGGCCACCGGAAAATACATTGACCGGTTCGGACGCTTGCCGGATGACAAGAACAACGTCGATAACGAGTACTTTGCCGATCCGCAAAAGTTATGCTGCCGTCCATTTAAGTCCGTCATCTCCGGGCCTGATGTGTTTCAGCAGATGGCGGGACGGGACGGTTCACTGCGGATCACGGACATGGCCGAATCGGACCTGTCCACCTTCGAAGCCAAAACCGAAGCTCACAATCGTCTTTCAGGAGCGCTGTTTGGTCCGACTCCGGCCCCTCATTTTAACTGGACGTTTGATTCTCTATTACAGCAGGTCAGCGACCGCGATCGGGAGCTGCTTCAGTCGTCGCCAGTCTATCAGAATCGTTTCGACGAGTTCTTGAAACAGAAAGTCGAAGAAGACTTTGGCGGCAGCCGTAAAGCGCTGTTGAATGCAATTGCGGATAAGCGATTGGAGCTGTGGTACGAGCTGTTCTATCAGCTGGAGGTGGATCCGCCGTCCCGCCAGACCTGCCTGGTGATCACGCTGAACGAGCCGGTGATGAAAGAGTTTGCCCGCGCGGTGGGGCGTCCCTTGATGGGAAAACCGCGCGGCCGAATCTTGGAACTGGCGATCGGCGAATCGGGCATCGCGTCGGAAAACCTGCATATTGGCGGGCCTCCCAGTGACAATGTGGCGATCGATGAAGAGGGAACGATCACGCTACAGAATTTGATCGGGCTGTCGGCATTGATTGGAATCACGCTGGCGTATCTTAGTTTCCGCAATGTGCGAGTTACCTTTATGCTGTTTTTTACCGGCGGCGTGAGTGCCATGGCCAGTTTGGCTTATGTCTGGTTCGGCGGCATGAATATGGATGCGATTTTAATGTCGATGCCCTCGTTGATCTATGTGCTGGGGCTGTCGGGTGCGGTTCACATTGTGAACTACTATCGGGACGCCTGTCACGAACACGGTCATAAACTGGCCGCCGAACGCGCGATCGCACACAGTTGGTTCCCCTGCTCGTTGGCGGCGTTTACCACTGCGCTGGGGCTGGGGTCGTTGATGACCAGTAAGCTGGCCCCAATTTGGAAGTTTGGTGCGTTTTCGGCGATCGCAACCATGGCGACGGTGATCATTCTGTTCACGTATCTGCCGGCGGCGTTGGTCGTGTTTAAACCCGGCTATGTGAAGCAAAGCAAAAAGCAACGCGCGAGCGGTGGCAGCGATCTGGCGGAAAAGGTCACGCGTTTTTGGAATGCTGTTGGCGGCGTCGTGATTCGGCACTACACCGTGTTTGCGGTGACTGGTGTGATGGTGATTGTGATCGGTTTCTGGGGTGTTTGCACGAAGATTGAAACGCAGGTGCATCTGCTGAAAATGTTCGACCAGAGTGCCAAAGTGCTGGTCGATTACCGGTGGCTGGAGAAGAATCTGGGGGAACTGGTTCCTGCCGAGGTCGTGGTCAGCATCGAACGCGCTGACCAGCAGGAAGTTTATCTGGAAACCCTGCAGGAACGACAGCGCCTTGCATTCGAGGCCAGGCGTCAAAAAGAGCAAGCGTCGGAGGCAGCCGCCGACCAGAAGCCGGCAATCGCATTAGGGGAAAAAACTGGCTCCGGCGATGGTGACGATGCTGACCTACAGGATGCTGACGAACTGCCGCCGCTGATAATGACTGCGGGGCAAAAACGGCAGTACGCGTTGCGACTGTCGATGCTCGAACGGATCGAACTGTCCAATCGCGTGCGCGAGCTGCTTCAGTTGTACTTTGGGGACGGTGGGCTGGGGATTGTGGGTTCGGGAATGTCTACCGATGTGTTTGTTCCCTTGAACCAGTTCAACACCACCGACGAATTGACTCGCCGCCTGACCAGCGCCCAGCTGTATAAACGTCGTCCGGAGATGCTGGAACAGCAGTATCTGGCAGTTGCGGACGAAGGAAAGATTGTTCCTGCCCAACAGGTGCAGGGACGAGAGCTGTGGCGGATCAATGTGCTACTGGCTGCACTTAGCGATGTCGATTACGGGCGTTTTATCAGCGATATGAAATCGGTGATTGAGCCGATTGATAGCGCCTATCGTTTTCGAAAACAGATCTTTGAAAACCTGCAAAGTGTCAATCCGGACACGCCGCTACGGGAGTCCAATATTTTGGTGTTGGGGGGCAAGCCTGAGTTTAGTGACGAGGATCGCGATATTCGGGGGAAGATCGCGGCTAATTTTCCCCGCAGTGAACTGGTCGATCAGACGCTGATTTTTTCAGATACGCTTCGCAAGTTGTTTAACGATCGTGGCATCAGTAAAAAGAGCAAGTCATCCGACGGTTATTTGTGGATCGATCCGCAGCGCTACAGTTTGTCCAATCCCGATCTCACGGACAAGGAGCGGATTAAACTTCAGAAGTTTTTTGAGCCCGAGGCGTGGAAGAACCGCGTGGCCAAAAGCGATTGTGTCGTGTTGATTGAAGACAGCGATTTGTATGATACCGAATTTATCAAACAGCACGCCAGAAAGCTGGTCGATTGCCGCGACCATCAGTTTCTGATCGATCACGATACCAAAACGCCATTGCCCGGCATGCTGACCGCAACGCAGCGCAAAGAAAAGGGGGCGGACGTAGGGGTGACCACGATCTACACGGGAATCATCCCGATCGTCTACAAGGCACAGCGCGCGTTGTTAACCAGCCTGATTCAAAGTATTGGACTGGCGTTTGTGATGATCACGGTTGTGATGATGTTGCTGCTACGTGATTGGAATCGCCCCTTCGGGAAGGGGAATCGGCTGAATGTACGTGGCGGACTTTTGGCGATGATCCCCAACGTGTTTCCCGTGGTGGTTGTGTTTGGTTTCATGGCCTACCGTGGAATCAAAGTTGATATTGGGTCGATGATGACCGCCAGCGTTGCGATGGGCGTGGCGGTGGACGATACGATTCACTTCTTGAACTGGTACCGTGGGGCACTGGCTAGGGGGCTGGACCGGCTTTCGGCGATTCGCGTGGCTTATGCCCGGGTGGCAACCGCAATGACCCAGACGACACTGATCGCGGGCCTAGGGTTGTCCGCGTTTGCGATGAGCACGTTTACCCCGACGCAGCGGTTTGGCACATTGATGTTGTTTCTGTTGGCTGCGGCGTTGATTGGTGACCTGATCGTGTTGCCGGCGATTCTTGCCAGCCCCTTGGGGAAATACTTCAGCAAGATCCCGAGGACGCGCGGGGATTCCGTATCGCCGGCCAGCCACGCGACGGGAGAAACCGCAGATGAAGAAAGTTCTCAAGAGAGTGCGGAAGCATTAAGGCTGCGTTTGATCGGTGAGCCTGCAGGTGACTCGGGTGTTGATGATTCGAAGTTTGGTTAGCACGCGCTGGCGACCGTAGCCGCATGGATCGTTCGTTCGGCGTTTTCTGTTGGCCGCGATCGGCGTTGTGTGGTGGCTGGCGGGATCGATGCTGCGGGTGGGAATCGGTAGCCCGGCAACGGTCAGCGAAAAAATGCGTCTATTTCTCCCAAACGTAACAGACCGCGCAGGTGGAATATTTGGCCCCCTTGGCAGACCCTTTGGGCGGACCTTTTGGGCGGACCAGAATGCGGCGTTGGACGCCACGCGCGGTGATCGCCGGTGCCGTTGTCAAATACCGCTCAAAACATGGCACTGCCCGTTTGCAAAAACACGCGTTTGTGAATAGTCTTTTAAATGAAGTTCTGGACGTTCTACAGCGGCCCGCAGTAACGCTGACGGGCCGCCAGTTGCCGTTCAGGAGGCTCTCTAATCCGGAGTCCAACTACCTTGCCATCGACCCATAAAAAGTGCCATGACTCTTTCGTTCTTCAATCGTTCTGTTGTTTCGCGTTTTCCAATCGTGATTGCCGGTTTCCTGTTGGCCGCGTTGCTGCCTGGCGCTTTCGACCCGTTCGCCGCGCCGGTGATGGCCCAAGAGGTTGGCGACCGCGTCTGTGTCACCGGTAACTTCAAGACGCGCATCTATCGAAAGGAAGTGGGGCGTGTGGTGGAAGGGTCGATTTACACGGTGATTTCGAAAAAGGGCAAGTGGTGTTCTTTGGAGGGGGTCAACGGATGGTTGCCGCTGGAGTATGTGATGAATCTGGAGGACGCGGAAAAACACTTCTCCAAGCGTATCGAGTCCGATGATCGCGATTTTGCCGCGCTGGCGCACCGCGGCATGATTCGTTATGAAAAAGAGGAACTGGTGGAGGCATTCAAGGATCTGAATCAATCCCTGTCGGTAAATAAAAAGAATGCACTCACTTGGAACAACCGCGGCATCGTCTATAAGGCTCAGGGCCGGTATGACAAAGCGTTTGAGGATATTCGTTATGCCGTGAAACTGGCACCCAAATACGCACATGCTTACTTTAACCTTGGCGTTGTTCACTATGCCGTCAACAATTACTCGGCCGCGATCAGGGCTTTTGACGAAGCAATCAAACTTGATAAGGAGGATCCCTGGTACTTTGTCAGCCGTGGTAGTGCCAAATATGGGTCGGGTGACTATGAGGGAGCGCTGGAAGACTACAACAAATCCATTGAACTGAATAAACGCATTTCCGATTCCTACGTCGGTCGCAGCAATATTCACCTTGCCAACAACGAACTGGAAGACGCATTCGCGGAAGCAGACAAAGCGGTTGATATTCAGCCCAAGAATGCCGTCTCGTTGAACCAGCGCGGTTGGGTGCTGTACAAGCAAAAGAAATTTGACGAAGCGATGTTCGATCTGAATCGGGCGATTACCTATGCCCCGCGTTTGCCGTTGGCCTACAATAACCGGGCGGTGTGTTACGTGGAGCTTGGCGAATTCGAAAAAGCGATTGCGGACTACAACAAATCACTTGAGCTTTCCGGGGACTCTGCGTTGGTGTTTGCCAATCGAGGCGTGGCTTATGAGGGCAAGGGTGATTTCTCCAAGGCCCGCAAGGATCTGGTGAAGGCCAATGAACTGGCTGGTGAGATTTCTGATGTCGCCAACACGGTTGCTTGGTTCTTTGCGACCTGTCCTGACGAAAACTACCGCAGTGGCAAGAAAGCCATTGAGATGGCCGAGCAGGTTTGTGAGGAGTCGGATTGGAAGGATGCGAGTTTCGTGGATACTCTGGCCGCGGCGTACGCTGAACAGGGAGATTTCAAGAAAGCTGTGGAGACCGAGGAAAAAGCGATCGAACTGACCGAGGACAACAAGGAAGAGTACGGAAAACGCCTGGCCCTTTATCAAGCGGAAAAGCCTTTCTTCAGCAATCATGGTAAATCGGCCGAAGCTGATCGCAAATAGCTAGGTGGTGGAGGCCGTCAGAGGATGGAAACCGCAGGGCTCGAAAGATGACCAGCGCTACTTGCCGATGCAGAACCTTCCAAACACCAAATCCAGAATGTCGTCCGTGTAGACCGTGCCGACGATTTGCCCCAGTTCATCAAGTGATCGGCGAATCTCGGCGGCGATAATCTCCTCGCCCAACTGGTTGCGTGCTGCGTGCAGGGCGTCTGTGATTGCAGTTTCCGTGTTGCCCAAGCTTGCACGTGTTCTGAGTAATGTTGATCCGACCACGGAACTTTCGCTGGAAGACTGTTGGACTATCTGATTGGCAATTTCGAACCTTAGTCGTTCCAATCCAGCTCCTGAATTGCTGCTGACCTCGATACTGCGGCGGGGGCTGACCGCGCTCAAACGCGCGATGTGCCCGACGGCAGTATTGAAGTCTTCCCGATCGGATTTGGTGGCGACAACCAGAACGTGTTTGTTATTCTCAATTAGCCACCGGACCTGTGATTCCAGCAACCGCCGATCGTTGAAGGAAGACTGCTCCGGCCCGATACACAGTAATACCAAGTCGGCATGGTGAATGGACTGCGACTGGATCTGCGATGCCGCCACCATGATCTGGTTGCTCATGCCGGCGGCCGTGTCGTTTTCAACGCTTACGTTCTCGATCCCCGCAGTGTCAGAGAGTTCCACTTCGACACCGTCCAACTGTAGAACTGCCGTAACTCGATCGGTGGTTGTGCCGGGGATGTTTGTCACAATCGACCTCTGTTCCCCCGTCAACGCGTTCATCAAACTGCTTTTCCCCGCGTTAGGCAGTCCCGCGAGGGCAACTTTGAACAGAGTTTGGCTGTCAGAACGGCTGCTGATCTGTCCGGTCACACGTTGAACCTGGTTGAGCGCTGCTTGAAGATGATCGACCATTTGGTCGTTACTAATAAATTCAATATCCTCTTCGACGAAATCCAGTCCTGCCTCCAGTTCGGCCAATACGCTGATCAGTTGCCGGCGAGATTCAGCCAACGGTCCTGCCAGCCCTCCGGAAAGTTGTTCCAGAGCGGTATCCAGTTTTTGGCGTGAGTCAGAATCAATGACTGCTAGAACGGCTTCTGCCTGGGTCAGGTCCATTCTGCCTGACAGAAATGCGCGTAACGTAAATTCTCCGGGCAGGGCCATTCGCGCACCGGCGTTGCAGGTGGCTGCCAAAGCCAGCGACAGGATGGCCGGACTGCCAAAGGTGTGGAATTCCGCGCTTCGTTGGCGCGTGTAACTGCGCGTGGTTGGCCAGAACAGCAGGGTGCCTGGTACTACATGCGTCGCACCGTCCTGATGCGATAGTTTAATCGCGCCCGCGATGCGGGTTGGTTTCTTGAGCGTTTCCAGGTCAATGGTTTGTTCGTCCGGCGAAAATACCTGGATTAGGATCTTTGTTACATCCGGACCACTTAATCGTATCACACCGCGCGCGGAACTGCCGGCGGCAGACGCAATTGCTGCAATCGTGTCATCGGTCGTCAAATAGTCCATGAACAACACCGGGGTTGGGGGGATAAAAAGCGTCGCCAATTATCATAAATTCAGCGGGAGATCACCGGTAGACCACAATTGCCACAGCGCGGCAAAACCGCAGCCTGCGCGGGGCACCAAGGCGACGGGCAGTTGGGAATCTACCATCCGTTGGCGACGCCGCCAACGTCGGAGCGAAGCTGGCAGCATCGCCAACGGTAAGCTTTCAACTGCCAATCGCCCAAAAGTGTGGTTGCGGGATCAATAGGAAACTTCAACCGACTTGAATACTGTTTTCAGGACACTGAAGCCCAGTCGTTGGTACAGGCGAAAGGCTCCCGTGTTGTGAGAGGTAACCTCTAGGGTGACAAACCGTACCCCGGCTTCCTCGAAGCCCTTCAGGCAGTGATAGACCAGCAATGCTCCAAGCCCTTGACCGCGATGGGCGTGGGCGATACCGATGTTCTGGATCGCGCCGACATCGGTCTGAATGCGAATGCCTTGCACTGTCCCGCAATTCTCGTAATGTGTGGCGGAAGCCTGGTCAGTTCGCGCGTGCTGCACCAGCCAGGTTGCCTGTGGAACGAACCCCTGCCGGCAGGAGATCTCTTTCATTAACCGTCGGCAGCCATCGTTGTCACCCAGGCATGGGAATACACTGGCGTCAAGTTCGTTACGAAAGCTTTCGAATTTGACTCTGGCATGATCGTCCAGAAGTTTTTCCTGCCACGGAAGAAACGAATACCCTTCTGGAACCGGCAGCGGCGCAAACAACCCTTCCCGCAGATCGTATTGCATGCGGTAGCGATGAAAGTACGTGACTGGCATGAGTGAATTTGGTTTGCGTAAAAGGAATGAGGGTGGACCGCCCGTTTTCGCCGGCAGGGATTCCGGTGCCGGAGAACACTAAAAGTATGGGCGCATCCCCTGCGATGTTCAAGATATAACGGCTCAACCGACTTCCTAAGTGTGTGGATTTCCCTTAAATTGGAGCCCCACGCACCGACCACCATTTAACCAATTATTTACCGGGCATCCATTTCATGGAAATCAATATTTACCAACAGTGTCCATGCCACACCGAAAAGAAAATCAAATTCTGCTGTGGCAAGTCTGTCGTCACGGACCTGAGCAATGTGTTGGCCAAACATTCCGCCGGTCAAACGTCATCCGCTCTGGGATTGCTGGAACGCGCGATCGAGAAATCCGGCCCGCAGGATTGCCTGGTAACGATTCAGACGAAGCTGTTACTTGAGTCTGGCGACGTTGAAAAGGCCAGGGAAACGAACGAGAAATTTGTCGCGCGTAACCCGGACCATATGACCGGGCATCTGCACCGGACGTTGATTGCAACAACCGAGGACGATCCCGTGGGTGCGATCAACTCGTTGCAGGATCTGATGGATTCGATTGCCGGAAATTCGTTGCCGGTTAGTCTGGCTGCGCCGGTTCGACTGGTGGGCGTGCAGATGTTACGACAGCCGAACTTCATGGCCGCCCGGGCGTACCTGAAGTTCTCCGTGATGCTGAATCCGGACCCGGAGACTTCTCGGCTGATTGAGCACGCCTATCAGGAGACACGCACCGTTGTGCAAAAAACCGACATCCTGATAGAAACACCACCGCCCGGTGTTCCGTGGGAAAAGAAAGTCACGAACGTCCTGAGAGCAATCAAGCGTGGTCAGTTTCGCAAGGGGCTGCGAATGTTGCAAAAAGCCAATGTTTCGTTTCCGGGAGTCCATGCGATCGAACGTGGCATTGCGACATTAAATATCGTGTTGCATCGGAAGGAAGCAGCGTGCGAGGCACTTTCGGCGATTGCGGGCAACGAATCCTTTTCCGATTGGCAGCGTGTTGAGGCACAGTGTCTGAAGAACGGGTTGCGTGAGGACGAAGAACCGTTGCTGGCGGTGAAGCGCTGTACTCACGAGGTCGATGATTTTGAAAAGTTGTCCGAAGCGGCTGCCTCCTGCAAACAGTTGGAATCCATGCACATCGCGATTGATCATGACCCTTTCCATGAGGGGCCGCCTCCGCATGCGGGGTATCTGATTTTGGACAAGGAAATCATCTCCGAAGACGCCGATGGACTGGCGGACCTGAAAATCGAAGATGTTCCGATAGTGCGCGGCGAAGTTTTGTTGTACGACAAACAGCCCGATCGCCCCGCGCGGTTGGAATTCGTCAAACCGCAGGACACGACTTGGGAGGAGAGTCTCGGGATTGTACGCAAGTTGTTTGCGAACGTGATCAACAGCGATCCCGTGATTAAAGAGATCGATTCTGTCACGCAACTGGATCATGAAACGAATTTTGACTGGCGTTTACCCGTGACGGTGCCGCGTGAGACGGTGAAACGGCTGGTGAAAGAGCAGTTTCGCAAGGTTTTGTTCGAGAATCTGGTCAATCTCAAAACGTCAATGCTGGACGGGCACACGCTGGCCGATGCGGTTGGCAAGCCCGAGTTGGGTACTGCGGTGAAAGCGTTTGTGTTATTTTTGCGCCAGATGAATGGTGGCGAGAGGTTTCCGGCAGGGCTGATAGATGAAATGATCGACGCGCTATCGATCAGTCAACTGGCACCGGTGCAACTGGAGGAAAGCACGACCTTGGCAGGTGTCTCACCTGTCATTCACAACTCCATTGACGTAAAGAAATTGTCCAACGACGATCTCGTGGCGTTGCACAATTATTCTTTCAGGATCCGCAATCCTGCGGTGATTGCCAAGACCAATCCCGAACTGATCGATCGCCCGGAAACGCATCAGGTAATTTCCAAGCGCGCGCTGATGACGACGCAGGCGCAAATCGAGCCCGATTCGGAAAAAGGGCTCGAACTTCTTTCCCGGTTGCGGGCCGATGCAAAACGTGATGGCGAGCCATTGGGGCATTTGTTGGTGGACGAATTCGAGTACCGTCTGTCGCGTTCGTTGACCGGGAAAAAGATGAAGGATCTGGTGCGGGCGATCGAGGCGCGGCATATCGAGGAACCGGGGGTCGAGTCGCGGTTGACGATGGTGCTGGAGCATTTTGGATTGCTCGATCCGGCGATGTTGGCAGGTGGGCCTGACAGCATTAATCAATCACCGCTGGACAGCATTCCGGCATCGGCGTGGCAGATGGCTTCCACTGAAACACTCCCTGCATCACAAACCGCAGGCGCTGCCGACGATGAAGAATCAAACCTCTGGCTGCCAGAATAACCCGGAGCTGATCCATTGGGAAAATACATTGTCCGCTACGGTACGATGCGTAGTCTGGGAGTGATGTCTGCGCGAACCGATGACTATCGGCGTGGCATGGAGGTCGTGATCCGCAGCGAAAGAGGGGTCGAAGTCGGGCAGGTGTTGTGCGAGTCCACCGAAGATGCACTCTCACACCTTGACCAGCCCCCTGCCGGTACGATCGTAAGGCCCGTAGTTGATGAAGATGTGGTCGCGATTGACGCGATCGAATCAGCGCGGCTAAAAGAGATTTCGGCGTGTCAGAAACACGTCGATGCACTGGGGCTGGATATGAAACTGGTCGAGGTCGAGCGATTGCTTGGCGGTCAGCGTATGGTGGTCTATTTTGTTTCGGATGATCGTGTTGATTTTCGTGCTTTGGTTAAATTGCTGGCGGCCGATTTTCAGACTCGCATCGAAATGAAGCAGGTCGGTGTGCGGGACGAGGCGAAGATTCTGGCGGACTACGGTGACTGTGGCAAACCGGTTTGCTGCAACAACCACCTGGTCAAGATGCCGCCAGTGTCAATGAAGATGGCCAAACTCCAAAAGGCGACACTTGATCCGACAAAAATTTCAGGCCGCTGCGGGCGATTGAAGTGCTGTTTAAGGTACGAGTTCGATACCTACGAAGAGATTCGAAAACAGCTTCCGCCCGTCGGCGCAATGGTCGTCACACGTGAGGGGAAAGGGAAAGTACTCAGTCAGGCGATTTTGGCGGAACAGTTGCTGATCGAGACCGAGGATCATCGGCGGATGTTGATTGAGGCCAGTGAAGTGTTGACTGTGATTGGCAAATCTGGAAAACGCAAATCGCCCTCCGCAACAGCACAGAAAATTGAATCGACGACGACCGACGATAAATTGGCTGGAGCACCGGACAGGGATGTCGTGGCTGAGGGGCAAACGGGTGGATCCGTCAAAGCTGATCAGCGTGGTAAAAGTAGGCAAGGCGATTCCGGATCAGACGGCAAACCTGATGGCAAACGTAAGACGCGCGGAAAACGCCCTCCACGCGGCAAACGTTCTGCTGAAGTCAGCACGGGGGGAAAAAAAGGGTCTGTGAAACGCGACGGGGTGGAGAATTCTGAAGTGTCGAGTTCGGAAAGAGCGCGGCGCGCGGGCCAGTCGGGAAAGATGCGCCGTCCGAAGGGGAAACGCAAAGAGCAATAAGGGAATCCAATGATTGGCCGATGCGAAGTACGGTGATCGGTTCGACAGGACACTTCGGTTGTATCGGATGGGTCGAGACGCTGTCCTTACTGACCGGCGATGCTGGCTGAATTGAAAAGGGGGGATCGACAGGTGATTGGCCGGCTGATGTCGCGCTTTTGAGGCGATAGCGAACGTGGTTTTCATCTTTTGATGGTTAAGACATCCTCCAAATTCGGACGATGTTGTTTTTGGGCTGCGGCCACAGATTATCAATAGTTGAATCGCTTACTCGGCCAGTTTACGGGTAAAGGCGATACAATCAGCCGTCATGTGTTGGGGCGTGGAGCAGTTTTTCGCCCGGTTCCCGTTTCCACACTGCGGCCGTTTGAGTAGAATATAGTGATTCCGTTAGACATTTCACTTTGGTAGTTCTTATGCCTGAAGAAAACTTCCTGCTTCACGAAGCCATCGCACAAGACAGCCGTTACCCAATTGATGCCTATCAATTTGTCCGGGAGGCCGTATCCTACGCCGACGACAACGAGGAATTGGGTGAATTCACCTACGACCTGTCAGTCACCGAAGACGCGCGTGTGGCGGCACAAGAACGCC
Source organism: uncultured Pirellulaceae bacterium (assembly GCA_937967505.1). Taxonomy (GTDB): domain Bacteria; phylum Planctomycetota; class Planctomycetia; order Pirellulales; family Pirellulaceae; genus Mariniblastus. The sequence goes on from CALCJM010000118.1 coordinate 16,713, forward strand.
ACCTAACGGGCCAGCAGTTGTGCGAGGCCATTCGTTTGTATGCGATTAACCAGTTCGGCTACATGGCACGTATCGTGCTGAAAAACTGGGGGATTATGGAGACGTCTGCTTTTGGCGATATCGTTTACAACATGATCGACGTAGGGATCATGAAGAAATCGCCTCTGGACCACCGAAACCATTTCGACAACGTTTACACTTTCGATGTCTTCGATGAAGGTTTCGAAATCTGCCACACTGCTGCTGCCAAACGAGTGTAGGCCGGAGGGTGTTCCCCAGTTTTGCTTCTTTTATATGGCCGTACAATCCGGCGCAATCTTGGATGGGATCGTTCGCCAGCACTATTTAATCCGGCGAGCGGTCTGTTTGATTCCATTTTGATGGAGGATTAAACGTTTTGCGGAGCCACGATTGGGAAGTTTAAACTCCAAGGTGGCGGCCACGCTGCGGTATGACCAGTGCGTTAACGAATCTGGGAACACCTCCTGCGTGGGTTGATTGGTAATCCCCACCATTAAATGACCATCTTCATCACGGACGTCGAAGATAAAGTCGGGTGTTAACTGGTAGCGCCCCACCAAGCGTTGGCGATGGGTTGCGTCAATTTCAGATGTATCGAAAGTTTTCGCCCTTTCGTCTTTTGTCTGGTCGGCAAGTAACTTCACTTCTGCACCAGTAGCCTTCATCAGTATCTGGCCGGCCAGAGCATCGATTTCGTTGATCACTGCGGTGTTGCAAAGCACAATCACGGCGCAGTCAAGATTGCGGTTGACCAGCAGGATGGAGTGCGATCCACCTGTCTGCCCGTTGTGCCAGCGCGTGTTCCTCTGGTCAATCATCCATCCCATCGCCATCGCAGGCCCCGAGGTATCGGCGTCGTGCTGTTTCTTCCAGGCAAGCTCAATCGCGTCCCCCGGCGATCCGTCTGGTGGATTTAGCTGAGCCCTAGCGAAACGCATCATGTCCCGCAGGGAGGCATGGATTCCCCCGGCACCGGGCAGATCGGCAAAGGTCCACGGTGGTGTTGGTGATCCAAATCGGTCGTGTGGTTGTGCGGATCGCAGGCTTTGTTCTTCGGAAAGTGAAACGGTGCAGTCTTTCATTCCAAGCGGTTCCGCGATTCGTTTCCGGAGCAGGTCCTGATATGATTTTTTTGATTTCTGCGAGATCAAATAACCCAACAATGACCCGCCAAGATTGGAATACTCTTGGGATTCACCCGGATCGCGTGGCAGCTGGTAGTCTTGCAAAAACTCGGCTAACTTTTTCGAATCATACCTGCGGTACGGGTTAGTCAAATCGTTGATGGCAAGGTTGTCCGGCAGTCGTGGTAGACCGGAACGGTGAATGCTTAAGTCGATCCATCGGATCGGCCGGTCGTTCCGTTTGGGAAGTTCAATGTGCGCTAAATTGTCGATATTGGCGTGCGCTTCGAGGTCAACCAGCCCATGTACTACAGCGTCCGCCAAAAGCAAATTGGTGAAGACTTTGGTGATTGACCCAATCTCGTAAATGGTGTCGTCGTCAGGCTTCTGTTGGGCAAGCCCCGAATTCCCCAAATGCACAATCCCCCAGTTATCAGACTGAATATAACCGATTGAAATTCCATCGACAATTTTGTTCTCTACCAGTGGGGTGGCCATCGACCTGACCCAATCCTTGGTGAGATGTTGCGCATGGGCCGCCGGAACTCCGCAGTAAGTCCACACTAACCACGTCGCAACCAGCCAACGTAAGGAAAGACGCAAAGTAATGCATGAGGGGGCTATCGGAACCGTTGGAGTCATTGGGACTGCCTTCAGAAAGAGGTGTGAATTTTTGTGGTTGGTATCATTGGTCACGTGGCTGACCGACTTATTACAGACAGCCCGGGATATTTTCAGAAAAATACAGTCTGCTCGCTCCGGCAGCGCGGGAATCCGTTTTTTTTGTAATGTAATAAAGCATTCGCACGCGTGACCAATACCTTTGAAAGGGAAGTGCCTACGTTGCTTGATGGAGACCAAAAAACGCTGTTCATGAAATGGCTCGATGAGCACAGTTCATCAGTGATGAAGGTTGCGCGTGCTTACACGCGCGACAGCGTAGACTGTCAGGACCTTGCTCAGGAGATCCTGCTGCAGGCTTGGCGATCTGTCCCGAAGTTTGCAGGCAACGCCAGTCCGGCCACCTGGTTCTATCGTGTGGCATTGAATACCGCATTGAATTGGCAGCGCAAAGACAAACCGCGTCGCAGTCGCCAACAACCGCTGCTGGAAGTGCAAACGATCGAAACGCGCGAAACCGACAGCGTCCAACAGGCTCAACAGCGCGATACGGTCCGGCAACTGTACCGGGCAATCCACCAGTTGCCCAAAACCGATGCCGCGTTGGTGCTGTTGTATCTGGACGAATTCAGTTATCGCCAGATGTCCGAGGTGCTGGGGATTTCTGAAAGCAATGTGGGCGTCAAGCTAAACCGGGCCAAAAAGGCTCTGAACAAATTGATGGAGGGGGAATAGCGTGGCACCCGACGAATTCCAAACGGCATGGCAGGCGGAAGAGACGCAACAACGGCTGGCGATCGATGCAGAATTACTGCACCGTGAAGTTGATCGTAATCAGCGCGATTTTCGCGCTACCATCGTGCGGCGTGACTGTGTGGAAATTGGAGTGGCGTTACTTTTATTGCCTGTTTGGATTTATCTGGGAATCGCCGGATCGGAACCATGGACGTGGTACCTGATGATCCCGGCACTTATTTGGGTGGCCGGCTATCTGTTGGTGTTCCGGATTCGAAAACAACCACCCCCTCGGGCAACCGACGAACCTTTGCTGAATTGTGTTCAACGCGCTGTGTCTGAAGTGGAAGATCAAATCTGGTTGCTGCGGAACATACTGTGGTGGTACCTGTTCCCGTTGGGAATTCCTTTACTGGCGTATCTGGTTCATCTTTCCTGGTTGAGGTCCACAGACTGGATGGAAGTGGTCGCTGGCCTCAATGTTGCCCTGCTTTTTTTCTGCCTGGCAATTTTTGGTTTGATGTATTTTATGAATCGACGCTCGGTCAACGTGGACCTGTTGCCACGTCGCAGGGAGTTGGATTCGTTGTTGGCAGGTTTGGAAGACGGAGTGGTAAACGAACTGCCTGGTCGCTATAGCCAGCAGATTGTTGAGTCTCACAGGGTGCGGCGCTGCGTAATTTTTTTGGTTTTTTGGTGTTTGACCGCCATCGCGATTGCAATGGCGGGAGGCCTGTTTGACTCGGAGTACCAAAATCCTCCGCAGCGCACAGGGCCAAACGGGGATCGACTGGCCAGACACGTTTCGCGACTTCGAACAGAGAACAATCTGGTGGGGCTGGCTGCGATGGTGATGATCGGCGGTAAGGTTGACGCAGCTGCGGCACACGGTGAACGCAAGCATGGCAGCGGCATCGCGGTCGAGATCGGTGATCGCTGGCATCTGGGTGGAATTACCAAATCGATTACTGCGACAATGATTGGGCGTTTGGTCGAATCGGGCCAGATGCAATGGATGGATACCGTGGGTGATGCGTTTCCCGATGCGGACATTGACCAACAGTGGAAATCAGTTACCGTACGTCAACTGCTGACACACACTGCCGGCGCACCGGCAAATTTTTCATTGGCGGTTAGGCGATTGAGGCCCGGGCAAGGATTGGCTGGTTCTCAGGCGCGTCGTGTGGCGGTATTGAATGTCCTCGCAAAACCACCTGCGCTGCCGCCGGGCAGCAAGTATGCCTATTCCAACGTCGGTCTGACAATTGCCGGAGCCATTGCGGAAGCGGCGACGGGAACCACTTGGGAAGATCTGGTTAGACGCGCGGTCTTTGAGCCGTTGGAGTTAGAGGGAGCCGGGTTTGGTCCTCCCGGGAGTTCCGCAAACGAGATCGAACAACCGCAGGGCCATCGTACATTTTTGCGGGGGAAAGTTGCGGTGGGGGACAAAGCTGACAACACTCCGATTATGGGGCCGGCGGCAACCGTTCACATGACCCTCAAAGATCTGTGCGACTTCGCCACCGAACATATGCGGGGGGCCGCAGGTGACGGCAAGCTGCTGTCGCTTGAGACGTACGAACAGTTGCACTCGGCCGAAATTGGTTTTTACGCCTGTGGCTGGGTGGTGCAGGAACCCAACGATGAAATTCCGTATCAGGTATATTGGCACAACGGTTCCAACACAATGTGGTACGCACTGGTTGCGTTTATTCCTGAAAAGCAGTTGGTGGTGGCGGTCACGTCCAACGACGATGACTTCGAAAACGCCGAAGCGGCCGCTTGGGAGATCGTAGAAGAGGTCGCGCGGGAGTAGGCTGAATAACGTGTTAACGTCCTAGGCAAATCCCAAGGTCTGCTGCGGTTTTAATCATGTCGCAATCGACCGGGACGACTTTCATTTTGCGGGTGGCTTCTTCTAAGGGGACATGGTGCACCGTCGGTGGGTTGAGGCCTACCATCACGTTCTTTTTTCCGTCCTCCAGCGCCCTGACTGCCGCAGCCCCAAATCTTAATGACAGCAACCGGTCGCGACTGGACGGCGAACCACCGCGTAATAGATGCCCCAGCACCACGGTACGAATTTGGTTGGGCACTGCCGGCCGCAGGTTTTCGGCCACCCATTCACCAATACCACCAAGGTTCGCGATGCCGCCGGTCGTTTTGTAGGAGGCCTCTCCGCCTATCGGAGCGGCCCCTTCGGCGATGGAGATAATGGAGAACTTGCGTCGGCGAGCATTGCGGCGATTGACTTTGGCCGCCACCGCTTTCAGATCGAATGGAATTTCGGGAATCAGGATGACGTCTGCCGATCCGGCAAGCCCTGCTTCGAGCGCGATCCAGCCCGCGTGGCGTCCCATCATTTCCACAATCATCACGCGGTTGTGGCTGGCACCGGTGGTGTGCAGGCGGTCGATCGCTTCGGTTGCAAAACCGACAGCAGTATCGAAACCGAAGGTTGCAATCGTTCCGTCGAGGTCATTGTCAATAGTTTTGGGGACGCCGATCACCGTTACGCCAAGCGCCGCCACCTGGCAGGCGATCTCCATCGTACCGTCGCCGCCGATGGCAATCAGCGCGTCGATTTTCAGGTTTTTGAATCCTTGCAACAGACGGTCGGAGATGTCCTGAACTTCGGATGTGCCATCGGGCAGTTCAACCTTGTAGGAAAATGGATTTCCCCGGTTGGTGGTGCCAAGAATGGTGCCTCCCAGATGTCCAATACCGCGTACGGTGTCGGGGGTCAATTCAAGAGTACCACCCGTTTCAAACTCGTCGGCATGCAGAATTCCGTCAAACCCGTGGCGGATGCCGACGCATTCCCAACCGCGTTTGCATGCTGCTAGGGTTACCGCGCGAATGACTCCATTGAGTCCCGGGGCGTCTCCGCCACCTGTGGTAATTGCAATCTTTTTGATGGTCATGATGGTCTGGCTTTCGGTCGGGGCGTGGTCGGTGGGAATACCTGTCAGTGGCTGCTGATGAAAATCGGTCTTTGGCGGATTGGGTCATCAGCGAATTTGTCTTCTGCTGTCATTTCGATGCTGGCAGGTGAGGCCAAGGGGCCAGTGGTTGGAGTTAATGCAAGGCCATTAGAACCGAAAAGTTTGTGAAAACGCGAATTATAGAAATCTTCGTTAAATTCGCCATAGCTTACAGGGCGATGTTGGGGTTGTGGTGTGATGGCGTCAGCCATTTCCCATTTTTCCCGATGCCTGTCGTCAGGTGTTGGAATCAAGCTAGGGGGATAACATGTCAAAAAAGGCAAGCAAAATTAAACTCGCCAGGAAGCGATCCATGGAGCGAAGGTTTTCCTGCGACAAAATCATACAAACGTCTATTCTGACGGTGTTTGCGGTATTGTTGGTGGTCCCGTCGTTGGGTTGTGCAAGCGGATTGAGAATTCCACGGTTGGGCATCGGCGATGCTTTATTGGAAAAGTACCGGGACAACGTATGGGCCAGGCGTGCCTTTAATTTGCGTTACGCGAACTGCGACATACCGTACGCGGATCACTTTCAGAACGGGTTTGTTGCAGGTTACTGTAATAAATGCAATGGTGGTGACGGATATGTTCCGCCACTGCCACCGGATCAATATCGCGGATACGAGTTCCAGTCAACCGACGGTGCCCAGTGTGTCAAAGCATGGTTTGACGGGTTCCCGGCTGGCGTAGCGGCGGCACAAAAAGACCGTGCTGGTGATTACCATGACATCTACACGTCAAAAATGATCAATTCAGCGTTAGCCCAGGAAAGCGCGACACATGTTCTGCCGGATGACGTTCCTGTACTCAAGGGGAGTGTCAAGAAGGCGGAGATTGCCGCGTCGACGCAACTGGCGACGCCTCCGATGCCGACGCCGGCCTACCGACAGGCTCGCAACAATCCACTATTGCCAACGCCAGCCAATACGATGTCGCCACCACAGTACGTGGCACCTCCTGCAAAGTCACCCAATCCGATTCTCAAGCCCAATTCGATTACGCCTGCTGATCTGATGCCGGCACCCAAAATTGAAAAAGACGGCCCTGCTGCAATGAAGCGCGCTTCCTCGAAGTTTGCGATTGATCCGGCTGTTGCAGTTGCCGATCCCGTGGTTCCAACCAAACCGGGGATTGCGGTAACCAAGGACATCACTGTGGAAAAGGTTGCCGGCCTCCCTCCGATCGTAAAAGGGGATGGACGGAGTGTCTCCGGAAGGAAGCTTGGCGGTGAGGCAAGTGCTCGAAATGCCAGTCTGCCACCGGTGGTGAAGCGTCCGGGAACTGCAGTCATGCAAACACCATTGCCCATGTCGATTGGCAAACCATCGTGGGAATCGAAGGCTCCTTCGATTCGACGATAGAAGAAACTACTCAACGAAGACACCATCAAAACAAGTTGCGGCTAAGGTCAAGCAATAGGGCAAGCAAAGGGGACAATGAAAGTGATTACCAATCACCAATCTGACAGATCAGCCGCGTGGGATTTTTGGACACGGATGTTCATGACGGCCTCGGCACTGATGACGTTGTCATTGACGGGCTGCACAGCGCTGCTTTCACCAATCGATTCCATTCCGGCATCTCGAGTACCGGCGCAGTTTCTGGCGGAACCGCAGGCGAACAAGGTCCCGATCGATGCGGCCCGCCTCCGTCAGCCAAAGCCCGAGTTTTATACTCTGGATTCGGAAGATGTTCTGGGTATTTTTATCGAGGGTATCCTGGGTGGCATTGATGAGGCACCTCCGGTGCAAATTCCATTGCCCAACAGTGATCTACCGCCGGCGGTTGGCTTTCCTGTTCCTATCCGGGACGATGGAACCATTTCGCTTCCGCTAGTTGAGCCGATTCCGGTTCGTGGTTTGACCATTCAACAGGCCGAGGCTCTGATTTCGCGAGCCTTTCTGGATGGCCCAAAGCCCTTCCTGAAAAAAGAGAACCGTATTATCGTGACGCTGTTCCGTGAACGTACTCACCGGGTGTTTGTCATTCGCCAGGACAACTCATTTGCCCAACGAGGCAACCAGTTTCAAGGCGTGGGCCAGCGGGCAGCGGTGGCAGATCGTAGTGACCAGAGTTCTCGTGGATTTGTTTTACAGCTGGCCGCCTACAAAAACGACGTGCTAAACGCGCTGGCCGAAACGGGTGGTCTGCCAGGTGTAAATGCCAAGGCTCAGATTCGTATTTTGCGTGGCGACCGACTGGATATTGCCAGACGGGATGCTCAGCTGGCTGAATTCTATCGAACGAATTCTGCTGAAAAATTTCCGTACGGCGTGATTCCCTCGGTCCCGGATTCCACTAACTCGATCACCATTCCAATGCGATTGGCACCGGGAGAAGTACCAGCATTCCGCCCGGAGGATATCATCCTGCGGGATGGAGACATTGTTTATGTCGATTCACGCGAGACCGATGTGTATTACACACAGGGGTTATTGCGGGGTGGTGAGTTCCCACTACCGCGTGACTATGACCTGGATGTGTTGGCAGCTGTGTCGCTGGCCGGAACCAACGTCGGTGCAACACAGCAAACCGGTAGCATATTGAGTGGCGGCGGTGCCCAGACTCCGCCCACCGAGTTGATTGTCTTGCGGCGGTTGCCGGGGAATCGTCAGTTGAGCATTCGGGTTGACTTGAACGAGGCGATTAATGACCCGCGGCAACGAATTTTGGTCAAGGCGGGGGACACGTTGACGCTGAGGTTCAAGCCGCAGGAGGAACTGATCAACTTTGCGACAGCGACCTTCTTTACCTTTGGCGTACGGCAGTTGTTCCAATAGACGGCTACCGCCGGAACGCACAGACGATTATCTGAAACGTAGAAATAGAAACGGGCAAGCTTCGTAAGTCGCTTGCCCGTTTCTTTTTGGGTGTGCCGTGGCAACGGCAGGTCTTATTCTGTGCTGGCACTGAAGCCAGACGTTAAGGCATACTACGATGCACTACGACTTTTCAGCTTTTCCGCTGCGATGATTCGATTAACCGCATCCAGAATGGCTTTGATCGATGCCTCAATACAGTCCATCGAAACCGCGCGGCCCCGGTAGGTCTCGCCATCATGCTCCACCTGAATATTAATCTCACCGTTGGCGTCGCGCCCCAGTGACGAGCTTTGCACGCGGTAGCTTTTGCAGACCAATTCGACTCCGGTGATCTTTTTAATGGCAAGGAAGGCGGCGTCCACCGGACCGGTTCCATCGGAAAGTTCGACCGTATCCTCGGTATCACCTTTCTTCAGCGTCAAAGAGATGCGGGGAGGCTGGCCGAATTTCAGGTCCAGATTGAAGGACACCAAAGACCATTCCTGCTCAATTTGGCCAAGAATTTCATTTTCAACCAGTGCCACGATATCGCCATCGAAGATCTCTTTCTTTCGGTCCGCCAATGATTTAAAGTCTTCGAAGACGCTCTGCAATTGCTCTCCGGTCAGGTTAAAGCCCAGCGTTTTGGCACGGTCGGCTAGGGCTGCCCGGCCACTGTGTTTGCCCATCACCAGATCGGTGGATGCAAAACCAACATCCGCAGGCAACATGATTTCGTAGGTTGTGCGTTCTTTTAGGATACCATCCTGGTGAATGCCTGCCTCGTGTGCGAACGCATTGCGACCGACGATGGCTTTATTGCGTTGAACCTCCAGCCCGGTAACAAACGAGACCAGGCGGCTGGTGGGAACCAGACGTGGAGAATTGATTTTAGTGTCGAATGCGTAGTGGTCGCCGCGGGTGCGTATCGCCATCACGACTTCTTCCAGAGAGCAGTTTCCGGCGCGTTCTCCGATCCCGTTGATCGTACACTCGATCTGCCCCGCGCCGGCTTCAACGGCTGCCAGGCTATTGGCGACCGCCATGCCCAAATCGTCGTGGCAGTGGACACTGATGACGGCTTGGTCAATGTTGGGAACACGATTGACCAGCGCACCAATAACGTGGCTCATTTGTGCCGGGGTCGCAAAGCCAACAGTGTCGGGGATATTGACCGTGGTTGCACCGGCGTCGATGACTGCTTCCACAACGCGACAGAGGAAGTCCAGTTCCGTGCGGGCGGCATCTTCGGGGGAAAATTCAATGTTGTCGCAATAACCTTTGGCCCGTTTGACGCCTGCCACCGCGCGAGTCAGGATTTCGTCGGGGGACATTTTCAGCTTAAATTCCCGATGAATCGCGCTGGTTGCCAGAAACACATGGATTCGGGGGTCCGAAGATTGTTTCAGCGCCTCCCAGGCCCGATCGATGTCCTTGTCGTTGGATCTGGCCAACCCACAGATCTCGGGACCGCGGAATGTGGAGGCGATCTGGCGGACGGCTTCAAAATCGCCAGGTGATGCGATTGGAAAACCCGCTTCGATGACATCCACGCCTAGGTCCACCAGAGCTTGTGCGATCTCCATTTTCTCCTGCAAATTCATGCTCGCACCGGGCGACTGTTCGCCATCCCGAAGGGTGGTGTCGAAAATTTTGATCTGTCTTTTTTCGCTCATAGTTCTTTAAGTTGGGATAAAGCTATCCAGTGGAGGTTGTGTTGCTGGTCCCCAATAATCTATCCGAAGAGGGGAAACTTGAAAACGAGAAACTTGGCTTCTCCCTGCCTGACATCCGTCGTGTTGGAAGGTTCGCAAAATGCAAACGTCCTTTAACCGGCTTAAACCGGGCTCGGACAGGTTCGATGACGACACAAACGCGTGTTGTGCCGGGATCTAGGGCATCGTTTCGGGACTTTCCTGGTTCGGGTGAGTTCAAACATGCGGTGATTGTGGTTATATTCCATAGAGAAATTTTTGTCGTGCCATCTACGGCGGCAGTTTTTTTCGCCCCCTTCGTCTAGTGGCCCAGGACAGCGGACTTTCCGTCCGAAGACAGAGGTTCGAATCCTTTAGGGGGTGCTTTTGAGGCAATTCGTTGAATATTCGAGTGATTTATGAAACCTATGAAATCGATGTTGTTTGGGCTGCCCTGCTTTCTTTGTCTTGTTGTCGCGCCCTACGCTGTGGCAGATAAACCGGTCGAGATCAAATCCGGTGGCGAAGTGTCTCGCACGTTGCTGTTGTCGAGCCACTATGAATTTAATTTTGAGGGCCCTCAGGCCAGCGAGACGGGCACGCCCAATCCGTTTCTGGATTATCGCATGACGGTCGAGTTTTCTTCAGAGGACACGAAGATTGTGGTGCCGGGCTATTTTGCTGCCGACGGTAATGCCTCGGAGACATCGGCGGATTCCGGTAATGTGTGGCGAGCCCATTTCTGGTCGATCGCGCCGGGAGAATGGACGTATCGAGTCCGTTTTGTCGCCGGGGATGATGTTGCGATTGGTGATGCCGCCGGAAACCCGGTGGCGGGTATCGATGGGCAAACGGGCACTTTCACTGTCGAATCCACGGCTTTGGATGGCGGTGGTTTGTTCGCGGACAACGGGCGGCTGAACTATGTCGGAAAGCACTTTCTGCAATTTTCCCGTTCAAAAAAATACTTCATTAAGGCCGGCCCGGATGCTCCGGAGACGCTTTTGGCCTACACCGATTTTGACGGCACAACCGGCGGCAGAAAAAAGGCCCCGTTAAAAACTTGGCAGCCTCACATACGAGACTATGTCGAGGGCGATCCCACGTGGCAGGACGGCAAAGGCAAGGGCCTGATTGGAGCAATCAATTACCTGGCCGCCAAGGGCGTCAACGCGATGAGCTTCCTGACTTACAATGCCGGTGGTGATGGAAATAATGTTTGGCCTCATCTTTCAAGAAAAGAAAAACTGCGGTTCGACTGTTCAAAACTGGACCAGTGGGCGACCGTTTTTAATCACGCCCAAGCGAAAGGGATTTTTCTGCACTTCAAGCTTCAGGAGACTGAGAATGACGACAATATTGTCAATCACAAAGGTGGCAAGAAGGATGTCGTCGATGCACTTGACGGCGGCGACCTAGGGCGCGAAAGAAAGCTGTATCTGCGTGAGTTGATCGCGCGGTTTGGCTACCTGCCGGGGCTGGAGTTGAACCTGGGCGAAGAAAACACACAGACTCCCGAACAGCAAAAGGCGATGGCGAATTACATCACCAGCTTGGACGGCTACCATCACCCCATTGTGATTCACAGTTTTCCGCAACAGCAAGACAAGGTCTATCGGCCGTTGCTGGGTGAACAGTCCGTACTAACCGGTGCCTCACTACAGAACATGTGGTCGGCCGCCCATCAAAAGACCAGAAAATGGGTGTCCGAATCGGCGAAATCGGGGCGACCTTGGGTAGTGGTCAATGACGAACAGGGCAGCGCCGACTTGGGCGTCCCACCTGACCCAGGGTACAAGGGGTTTTCCGGAACCGTGCAGATGAAACGGGGGACCTACGACATGCACGACATTCGCAAAAGCACTCTGTGGGGGACGATCATGGCTGGCGGGGC
>CALCJM010000119.1 GCA_937967505.1 uncultured Pirellulaceae bacterium
AACGATTCTCAGCGGGCAGTATTCCAACGTCAACGGCGTCACGACGTTAATTCAACCATTGGACGTTCGCAAGCATACCGTGCCGCGTCTAATCAAACGGGCCGGTTACGAAACGGCAATGATTGGCAAGTGGCATCTGAAAGTTGAACCATCAACATTCGATTTTTACACCGTGCTGCCCGGGCAAGGCTGGTATCACAACCCGGTTTTTCGTGTACCAGGCCCCAAACCGTGGCCGGAGAACACGATGCGTGTCAACAAACATTCTTCCGACGCCATCACCGATATTTCCCTCAAGTGGCTGAAGAACCGCAAGGAGAAAAACAAGCCGTTCTTTCTAATGCACCACTTCAAAGCACCACACGACGATTTTGAAAACGCTGAACGCTATGATTTCCTGTACCAGGACGAATCCATTCCCGAACCGGAGAGCCTACGCCAACGCGGCGCTCACGGCCCCGATGGCCAAAAGCTGTATGGAACCAGTGTTGGCAAACGCAACCAGCGCCGGCGGATGGGCATGCACATGTTCGTCGATGATAACTTGGATGAAAACCAATACATGACGGTGGCCTACCAGCGGTACCTGAAAAAGTTTCTGCGCTGTGTCAAAGGCGTTGATGACAATGTCGGACGTTTGCTGAAACATCTCGAAGATACCGGCGAACTGGACAACACCGTGATCGTTTATACGGCCGATCAGGGGTTTATGTTGGGCGAACATGACTACATTGACAAGCGCTGGATGTACGAAGAATCGTTGCGAATGCCGTTTGTGATTCGCTACCCGGAGAAATTCAAGGCCGGTACGGTCAACAAGGACATCATCAACAACGTTGATTTTTGCCCAACCCTGCTGGAGCTGGCAGGAGCCACTGAGCAAATCCCGTCACTGGCACCTGACCAACGGCTCCAAGGACGCAGTTTCGTTGCGAATCTTCAAGGGAAGACGCCCGCCGACTGGCGCGATGCGACCTACTACCGCTACTGGATGCATATGGCACACCATGACAATCCGGCACACTTCGGCGTACGGACCAAGGATTATAAGTTGATCTTCTTCTATGGACGGAAACTGGACGACACTTGGTTCTACACTCCCGACCGGGTCGATACGACCGAGCCCTACTGGGAGTTGTACGACCTGCGCAACGACCCGAAGGAGATGAACAACGTCATCAACGATCCCAAATACGCGGCCACCTTTAATTCACTAAAAGATCAAATCTACGATTTGAAAGTGGAAACGGGCGACACAGATCAGAAGTTCCCCGAGGTCAAGGATTTGTTCGAAACCGTCCTGCCGGCCAGCATGCGGTAGCCATTGTCGAATTTCACGAAAAAAGCCGGTTTGGATAGTCCAAGCCGGCTTTTTCTTTTTTTCTAGCGGAGATGACAGGATTCGAACCTGCGGAACGGTTTGACCCGTTCACCTAATTAGCAATCAGGCGCTTTCGACCACTCAGCCACATCTCCAAGTATTTCGTGCCAGACGGATCGGACACATCTCGAAGGTCAATAATATGCAGCAATCGACCGGTTTCCACAAGGTCTTGAGCCAATATTCTTGGCAGGGTTCACATTAAAATTTCTGGCCCCAATTCTTCGGCAATCTTCAGCCAATTGCTCCGTTTATAACGCGGCGATCACCTGCAATATTTCCCGGTACGCAGCTTCATTGGAACGCTCCGCAGTCACCACCGCCACCGCTTTCAGCTTCTGATATGCCTGCCCCCCTGCCGACAGCAGGTCGGCCAGCCGATCCGCCATCTCCGTCAGGTCGGTACAGAAAATAACGGCTTCACATTCTGTCAACATGGTACTCGCCCCGCGCGGTTCGGTAGTCACGACCGGAATCCCGTGCGAAATAGCCTCAACCGTCTTGATTTTCAATCCCGTCCCAAATTGGACCGGGTTGATCGCGATATCAACCGCCCGATAAAACTCCTCGACATAGTCGATTTTTCCCAACAAACGGACTGTTCCTGCATACCTTGAATTAAGCCCCTCCACCCGGTCCTGAACCACGTCACAAATCTCTCCAGCGATAACCAGTTCAACGTTCTCTCCCCGGGCAATCTGCGGCCAGACAGACTTCAGAAAGACCTCAATCGCATTCGCGTTGCTGCCATTATTGGAGCCGAGATAGCCAATTGAAAACCTAGTCGGCGTCTGGCCACCGACCGCCTTCTCCCGGACGATTTCGCAATCACCAACATGGTGGCCAACAACAATCACACGCGCATCTGCCGCCATCGATTGCATCTCCTGTGCCTCCAGCGGCTGGATCGCCATGACCGTATCGAACTTCTGTAACGCCTGTGCTTCTTCTTCCGCCGTGATACTTATCCAGTGCTCCAACCCCCGGTCAGAAAACTGCTCATCCCGCCGGGACAGCAAATCGTGCGTGTCTATCATACAGTGGACGGAGCGACGCTGCGTGGCGGACAACCAATCCAACAAATAGGCTGTCTTGACGTACTGACAGATGATGACATCGGGCTGAAAATTGGCAACAGAATTTGAAAAAGCCACCCCCGCCCATGGCCAGCGATAATCGGCCAGCTTCATCCGTGTGGGCGACTGGTCAGATCGATTTTTCAGACCGGCCCATCGCTTGAGAGATACCAGCAGCTGGTTGGCGACGGCCCGGAAGTACCAAACCACGCCGGCCCGGAATCCTTGTGGCACCCTATCCGAAGTGTACCGGTCGATATCCAGTGCGTACCTGTCCGCAAGCTCTCGATCACCTTCAGATTCCGGCATCGGATAGAGGATCTTCACCTGATGCTGTGCGGCCTGCAAAGCCCGCACCAGTTCAAAAATCCGTTGCTGGGCGCCGGTTTGGCGGAACCAAAAAGGAACCAGCGACGCCATCAAAATCTTTTTGGGCTTCATATTTATGGAGCACTAATTTCCGACAACGGTTGGATGTAGGTGACGATAAAAATACTCCCAGCGAATTGCATCATAGGTGCTTTGCACGTTGTGGCGAAATCCCGGGTACACCATCATATCAAACCGTCGGTCTTTGTCCTGTAAGGCTTTGGCTAATTGCCAGGTGTTGGCCGGGTGGACATTGTCATCAATCAAACCGTGCACCAGCAACAACTTCCCTTTCAGGTTTTTCGCATACTTGATACACGACGCAGATTTATAGCCTTCTGCGTTCTCCCGAGGCGTTTGCATATAGCGTTCGGTATAGATCGTGTCGTAGTTCTTCCAGTCGGTCACCGGCGAACCGGCTACGGCCACTTGAAAAAGGTCGGGATACTTCAGGATCGCCAACGCAGACAGGTACCCTCCGTAGGAATGCCCCCAGATTCCGACCCGGCTGGAATCAATATATTTACGCTGCGTGAGAAACTGCACGGCCGACGCTTGGTCATCCAGATCGGGGCCACCCAGCTTACGGAAATTGGCCGATTCAAACGCCTTGCCCCGTTTGATCGTTCCCCGGTTGCCCACTTTTGCAATCAAAAAACCCAGCTCACATACCGGATTGGCCGGTGACCAGGTGTTGGAGATTCCGGTGGACTGCGGCCCACCATAGACATCGATCAGCAGCGGATACTTTTTCGTGGCATCAAAATTGGCGGGCTTGTGTAATGTCCCGTAAATCTTGGTCACGCCGTCATTGGCAGTGAATTCGAAAATCTCCGGCATTTCCAACCCCATCGATTTTGCAACCGCCGCATCGCACTGGGCCAACACTGCGACTTCGCTCCCGTCTTCACAGCGATAGACGACGGTTGAACGCGGTGTATCAAAACGCTCACGCACCGCCACGACATAATTGTGATTTGGTGAAATCTGGAATGCAGTGTGATTCAATGCTGCCGAGGTAATCCTTTGCCTCTTTGATCCTTCAAAATTGCAACGATGAAGCTGGAGGTTGTACGGGTTCGATGGATCGCTGTAGGCCGAATAATAGATCCAGCCAGCTGTTTCATCGACCAGTTCGATTTTGTGGCAGGGGAATTCCTTAAAATCAGTCAGGTCGGCGATCTTCTGACCGTTAACTTCACGCAGCTCAAACTGCTTCCATTGCGTCCGTTCGGTTTCCCAGATGAAACGCTTTCCGTCATTCAGGAACCTCATCAACGGCCGGCTGTTTTGCCAAGTCACCTGTTTTTCAGAAACAATCACACGCGTCTTTCCATCGCGCACGTCGGCGGCCATCACGTCCAACTGATTCTGCCGCCTGGACATGCGACTGAAGATCAGGTCTTCGCCATCTGGAGAGAAATGCACATTGAACAAATACTGATCCGGATTGCCATCAAGTTGTACTTGGACGCTTTGCCGAGTATCGACATCGTAGATATGCAGTGCAACCTTGGGGTTTTTATCGCCGGATTTTGGATACCGTACGGTCTGTAGCTTGGTGTAGGTCGAAGTATTGTTGACCGTCAGGTGATAATCGGCCATCTCCGTTTCATCGACCTCGTAGTACGCCAGTTTACGGCTGCTGGGTGACCACCACATGGCGGTTTGCTGGTCAAGTTCTTCGCCGTAGACCCAGCAGCATGTCCCAAACCGGCGACGCTGTTTGCCGTCAGTCGTCACTTTGATCGAAGATACGCCTTTGTTCTTTGGCATCAATACCACGTTGTGATCTCGATAGACCGCCCGCCATTTTTTATTTGGCGACATCGTCATCGTCACCTGCCTGGCCCGTTCGACTTTGGGTTTGGCGGTCACTTTATCCCGCAAACTCTTATCGACCAAATTTTTTGAACGGTCCGTCACCGTTTTATCAGCGACATTGAACTGTTTCTTTTGACCATCCAACGTGAAACCGATCGTTTGGCCGTCTCGAGACCAGCGAATTTTATAAACGCGCCCGCCCTCCTGTAGCTTACGCTCGTTGGCTTTGATGTCTTTGTAGTTTTGGAAGCCCGGTATTTCATCAAATCGAAAATCCCCAATCCGCTGTGTTGGTACAGGAACGGATTGGCCCATTGACGATGCGGGGTTGGTAACAGCAGGCGTGCCAACTTTTTGCGTCTGCTTTTCCTTCGATTTTTCTGCGGCAGCGGTGACCGCTGGCTTGCCACCCGAGGAGGCATCTGCGGGACTAACGGCAGGAGCCACCCCGTCTTTGTCGGCCTGTTTCGCATCTGTACCAGTGACGGAAGCCTTTGCCGTCTTCAGCATGGGAGGCGTTGACCGCTGGCCAGACTGTTCGGAGGGTTCGGAGGGTTCGCCTGCTTTCGCTTTCTTGAGAGAGGATTCCTGTGTGACAGACATTGTTTGCGCAGAAAGCGATCCGGGCAGCGCAAACGGCGACAGCACCGCCAGCCACACGCACGTGACAACGAACCGGTTTTGGCAAAACACGTTTTTTGACAGACTGATAAACAGGGGGGTTCTGTCGTTTAAGGTACGAGCAAACTTGGAGCCCAACTCAATTTTCATAGGTGGTACTTAGTTCAACGATCTAGTTTTGGATTGATTGGTCAGGGGAAGCCTAAAGGGGCAGGGCAGGGGAGCATCCCAATAAACAGTGTGGCGGTAATGCACGCACACAAATTAGAGATTTTGAAAGGTTAGTTTGCCCTCTTTGTTTATAGCATACTCGCGCGCGTATGTCAGAGTTTGGCTTGGGAAAAACGGCAAACTGACCACTGTAGTGCGCGACAGGGTCAGATAAACCAAAAGACTTTTTGGACGTTAAAAAATACGGGAATTAAAGAATGCGATTCCTCCCCAAGTGGTGCCGTAACTATTGAACCAGACGGTTTTGTGCGTCAAAATAATCCGTTGTCGTGGTGACCGCCCCCTGGCCGTTATGCGGTGACCAAATGGCGGTTTCAGAATTCTCTCCATTGACAGTCCTTCAATAAAAATCATTGCAATCAGGCATTTTTTTGACAATGTTCTGGCTGGAGGCTCAAACGATGCATTACGATCATCAACCCGGTAGCGGTGAGAGCGATGACGATTCTCATTCGGGCTACTCTCAATTTCGTTCAGGAAATCAAGTGTCAGCAAAACCCAAAACCACGCTGTTGAAATGTGCGTACTGCGGCAGCAGTTTCGACCGCACCCTGACAACGGCAATGCCTTTCTGTTCCGAACAGTGCCGTTCCATTGATTTGGGAAATTGGCTGGATGAATCTTACAGCCTTCCCTACGAAGGAGAGGGCACTCCGGATCGGGTGGAAGAAGACCCGGATGATGAAGAATAGAAAATTCTTTGGCTGAATTATTTTTGAGATAAATGGAGTTTTGATGATTTACTGGCTGCGTCTGCTGGGCCTGATCTTTATGGTGATCTGCGTGATTGCAGTGATCGGTTCTCTGCTGCCTCGATCTTACGACTTCGAGGTCAAACAAACGATAGCCGCTTCGCCGCAGCAAATCTATCAGGAAGTGGAAACACTCCCCAAATGGCAATCATGGTCTCAATGGAGCCTCGATAACCAGACGGTCCAATCGCTGGAATACTCTGCCGACGGTCTGTCGCAGACATGGACGGATGAACGCGGCGACGGCAGTCTGTGGATCACCGATCGGACAGTAGGCCGGTCGATCAGCTATTCGATGACCTTCGCAGATTTCCCGGAAATGCAGTCCACGATCACACTGGAACCGCAGGACAACCAATCGACCGAAGTGCGTTGGCGAAGTCGCGGCCAGTTGCCTGGCGGACCATTTTATGGCTACTTCAGCCCGTTCTTTTCCACAGGGATGAAATCGCACTACCAGCATGGGTTGGGAAAGCTTGCGAAAATGCTGTCCCTGACACAACACACCGTGGACGAGACTCCGACACCCTGAACGCGACTGCAGCCTGGCGTGCGCGCTTCGCCCGCCCGCACATCGCGCCATACGCTTGGAGATAGACTCGACGCACGCCCTCCCCAACAGCGCATAAAAAAACCTTCGGTAACGTCAAGTTCCAGGGGGGCTCAGAACTTTTCCGTTAATCCGAAGGCGATTGGATTGAATCCGACTTCCGCATCCGTGCTTCAGTCGGTTTCTGTTCCACAAACCGCAGTGCTCACCACCCCAACATCCATGTCGAAGCCAGCAACACACTTGAGCCAAATCAATTGAAAACGTTTGGCTCAGCGATCAGCAGAAACAATTCCTTTTTTTGTTCGAGTTGGAATCAAGTGATCCCGTCTCTGATGAGGGGCAAGTTATTGGAATCATAAAAACTGGTCAAGAGATGTTTCTTGAATCAAACTACATTTTTTTGACACCTTTTCTTGGTCATTAAGATTCGTCATCGCAAATAAAAATGATGCGTAAAACCTTGGAAAAAACCGACCCAATGGCGGCCTACGTCATTTTTGAAAACAGGCAAATAGCAATTCAAAATTTTTCTGATTGCTATCAAACGCGCGAACGAAAGCAAAAACATGCCGTTCCCGATTACAGTCGCGCCCTCTGCGATGAAGGTAACATACCCGTTTCCTTTTCCGCGACCCGCAGTTTCGCGCTGCGCGATCGCGGATTCGCAGCCAGTTCTTCCTCCGTTGCCTGTAACGGCCGTTTGGTAAGGTTCACCAGTGTGGCATCTTCAGCGATTGCACGTTTGGCAATGCGATCTTCAAGCGAATGAAAACTGATTACCGCCAATCGGCCTCCCGGATTCAGGATCTGGGGGAAGCGCTTCATCGCAACCTTGACCCACTTCAGCTCTTCGTTGACTTCGATTCGCAGTGCCTGAAAGGTGCGCGTTGCGGGGTCAATCGAGTGATTTTTCGTGCGCGGCACACAACTGCGGACCAGCCGCGCCAAATGAGAGGCCGCTTTGATCTCGCCTTCCTGACGCCAGGCGACAATTTTCCTGGCAATCCGGCGGCTGAGGCGTTCCTCACCGTACTGATAAATAATGTCCGCCAAGTGCTTTTCACTCATCCGGTTAATAATCTTCCACGCCGCCTCTCCCTCCAGAGGATTAAAGCGCAAATCCAGCGGGCCGTCAGACTGAAAACTGAACCCCCGATCACGATCGGCCAACTGATCACTGGAAAGCCCCAAATCCAGTAGCACGCCATCCACCTTTTCGATCCCCATGTGCACCAGATGTTCGGGAGCGTCAGCATAATTGGCATGGATGAACGTCGCACGGGGGTCATCAATGAGCGCTTCCGCCGATTCTACTGGTTCAGGATCGCGATCAAAAGCAATGAGCCGCCCTTCCGGCCCCAAGCGTTTGAGAATTTCCGCGGCGTGCCCGGCCCCGCCCAAGGTTCCATCGACGATCACCGATTTTGCATCAATTTTCAGACCATCAAGCACTTCTTCGGTCAATACGGGAATGTGGATCGTCAAAACGGGCTCACGCGGCAAGGGGAGAGGGCTGATGAAATTGGGCCAAGTGTAGCGAAAATTACAGCTTTTTGCATTGTTACTGTAGTGAGAGGTACGTTTGCCCAACCCAACAGATTACCATATCTCCACATTTACTGTTTGCGGATTGCCGAATTCGTGGCCTGATTGAGGCCAAGCTCTTTTTCTTTTGGTCCATCGTTTGAGAATTGCATTTTTCCATGGCAGATGTCGTCGACTCAAAAGCCAAACCTGAAGATAAAACCGAAGGTTCGGCAATTGGCCGATCCCAAGATGGGGCGCTGATCGGTAAGGCCTCTCTCGCGTCGGTCGCGCCGGCACCAGTTAGCCCGACACCTTCGCGCGATCCATTGTCGCTAGATCAGTTGCGGTTGGGAGACTGGGTGCACGTAAAATCTGCCGACGCGATCGAGCAGTCACTGGACCTAGACGGGACCACCGAAGGGTTGCCCTTTATGCCGGAGATGCTGGCCTTCTGCGGCAGACAATTCCAGATCGCCCGGTTTGCCAACAAAGTCTGCGCCAACATCGGTAGTGTCGAGATCCGCCAACTGGAAAAAGTGGTAGTGTTAAAGGTGGAGCGTTGCGATGGTTGCTTCCACGGTGGCTGCCAGATGAGTTGCGAGTTTCTCTGGAAGGTTGATTGGCTGGAACAGTCGGCGGACAAAACCGCTGGTATTTTGCCCAACGCGCATTCCCACCGGCCCGCCACAAACGTGTTGAAAGAAAGACTTGTTCAGTTATCCGCCGGCATGCCCAAGCAAGAAACAGCAGAACCTAGTGGGCGTTTTTTTCGCTGCCAAGCCACCGAGCTGGGACAGGCCAGCCATCACTCATCCCCACTACACTTCAAGCAATATCTGGTTGACCGCAAGACAAATCGAACACCGTGGAGCTCCATCCTTTACTTTCTTGCGACACTGTTGGTTAAAAAGATACTGAAGCGTGGCGATAGTGTTTCCGGCCCCTGTAAAAAGACCCCCGCCAGCAACCTGAATCTTCAGCCCGGCGATCAAGTACGCATCAAATCATTTGACGAGATTCTGCTGACGCTGGACCAGCGTGGTTGCAATCGCGGGCTGTGGTTTGACCGGGCGGAGATGAAGCCGTTTTGTGGAAAAACTTTGACGGTAACCCGCCGGATCGAACGCGTCATCCATGAGGAGACTGGCGAACTGCTGGAGATGAAGGTGCCCTCGATCGTACTCAATGAGACGCAATGCTCGGGCCTCGCGCGGCGGTTCTGTAGCCGTGCGATGCTACATTTCTGGCGGGAAGTCTGGCTGGAACGAATGGATGGCTGAACCGGCCTCAATTTTTCGCCGATTGCCCGATCTTGGTTGACTCAGCGGTGAAATTTTCTTCTCCGACGGCTATGATATGTCGCGATTGTACGGGAGTTTTGCATACAGGAAGAAAATTCGATGAAAGTTGGTTTGGTAGGTTGGCGGGGCATGGTCGGTTCGGTGCTGATGCAACGAATGCGTGATGAAAAAGATTTTGACGCGATCGATCCCGTATTTTTCAGCACCTCCAATGCTGGTGGGCAAGCCCCCAAGGTCGGCAAAGACACCCCCGTCCTGCAAGACGCCACCGACATCGATGCGCTGTCGCCAATGGATGTGATTATCACCTGCCAGGGCGGCGACTATACAAAATCGGTCTATTCGGATTTGCGCGAGACCGGCTGGACAGGACACTGGATCGATGCCGCTTCGGCGTTGAGGATGGACGACCAGGCGACGATCATTCTCGATCCTGTCAATCGAAACATTATCGATCGGGCGATTGACGCTGGCTGTAGAACATGGGTGGGCGGGAACTGCACCGTCAGCCTGATGTTGATGGCCCTAGGGGGGTTGTACCAAGCCGGACTGGTCGAATGGATGTCGGCGATGACTTACCAGGCCGCATCAGGTGCCGGTGCCAACAACATGCGAGAATTGCTGAAACAAATGGGTGTCACGCGGGACGCGGTTGCCGACGAACTGGCGACTCCTGCTTCGGCCATTCTGGATATTGATCGCAAGGTTGCCGAAACCATGCGTGCAGCAGAATTCCCAACAGACTATTTTGGTGTGCCACTGGCCGGGAGCCTGATTCCCTACATTGATTCGCAACTGGAAAACGGCCAGTCGCGCGAAGAATGGAAGGCCCAAGCCGAAACGAACAAAATCCTTGGACTGGAATCCGGAACGATTCCCATCGATGGAATCTGCGTTCGGATTGGTGCCATGCGTTGCCATGCCCAGGCATTGACCGTCAAGTTGAACCGCAACGTTCCGGTTGGAGAAATCGAACAATTGCTCGCATCGCATAACCCATGGGCCAAGGTTATTCCCAATGATCGTGAGGCATCGATGAATGACCTGACTCCCACGGCAGTTACCGGTACACTGTCGGTACCAGTTGGCCGATTGCGAAAGCTGAATATGGGTGACCAGTTTCTGGGCGCGTTCACTTGCGGCGATCAACTACTATGGGGGGCGGCCGAACCGCTCCGCCGCATGCTGAAAATCCTTCAAGGCTGACCGACGTCAATCGAATTTGCCCCGAAAAATATTGAAAGAGAGCTATGGCGCTGACCGAATCGACGATGCTGAAACTGGGCTCGCAGGCCCCCGATTTTGCGCTCCGGACAACCGCTGGTTCAACGGTGACGCGACAGCAGTTTTCCGGCCAACCGCTGCTGGTGATGTTTATTTGCAATCACTGCCCCTACGTCATCCACCTAGCCGAAACAATTAAAGCAGTTTCGGATCAATATGCCGGCCGGGTCGCCTCGGTGGGGATTCAAAGTAACGATACAGAAAACTACCCTGCCGATTCATTCGAAAAAATGCAGGAAGAAGTTGCCAACAGGGGATACGGATTTCCCTATGCGATCGACGAAGACCAGTCCGTTGCCAAAGCCTATTCAGCAGCCTGCACGCCTGATTTCTTCCTGTTTGACCGGAGCCACAAATTGGTTTACCGCGGGCGGTTTGACGAAACACGCCCCACCCGGATCAAATCTGGTGTCTACGATTCGCAGGAAAATCCCGCGACCGGCACCGAGATCATTGCCGCAATCGAAGCAGTCCTGAACGATGCAGCGGTACCCGCAGAACAGTATCCGTCGATGGGGTGTAACATCAAATGGAAATCGGGAAACGCCCCGGAATACTTTTCGCAAGGGTAGGGCAGAAGGATTTGAACTTTTCAGTTTTTTGGAAAAGGCCCGCATGAAAAAGCTGAACGTGGTTGGACTGGTTGGCGCTAAACTGGACCAGCCGCCCAAAAATCTGGCGGCCGAACGCTGGTCCGCGTGGCGCCCTTCGGTCGCGATCTGCCAGCAACAGGACCTGATTGTAGACCGGTACGATCTGGTCCACAGCCCACATGAAAAACGGCTGGCAGAACAGGTCCGCCAAGATATCACTTCTGTCTCGCCTGAGACAAAACTGATGCTTCACGAGGTCGCGTTTTCTGACCCTTGGGACTTCGAAGAGGTCTACTCAAAACTGCACCAGTTGTCAGGGCGGCTTGAGTTCAACATCGATACCCATGACTGCTTGGTGCATATCACCACAGGCACCCACGTTCAGCAAATTTGTCTATTTCTGCTGACGGAGTCGCGGCACTTGCCCGGCCAGTTGTTGCAGTCCTCACCAGCCTCAAAACGCTCCGCCGGTTCCCACCAACCCGGACGCTACAAAATTATCGATCTGGATCTGAGCAAATACGATGAATTGGCGTCACGATTTTCGCTGGAGCAAAAGGAAAGCCTGTCCTGGCTGAAATCGGGTATTGAAACGCGCGATGCCAGTTTCAATGCGCTGATTGAACAAATCGAAAAAGTAACGCTCAAGACGACAGCGCCGATGCTGTTAACAGGACCAACAGGTGCCGGGAAAAGCCAGCTTGCCAGACAGATTTACCGTCTCAAACGCAATCGCAAACTGATCACAGGAGAATTGGTCGAGGTCAACTGTGCGACGCTGCGTGGCGATGCGGCAATGTCGGCACTGTTCGGACACACCAAAGGAGCCTTCACCGGCGCTGCAGCCGCACGACAGGGTTTCCTCTCGAAAGCAGATCAGGGGATTCTGTTTCTGGACGAAATCGGTGAACTGGGAATCGATGAACAGGCCATGTTGCTGCGCGCGATCGAGGACAAACGCTTCCAACCCGTGGGAGCAGATCATTCAGTAGAGTCCAATTTTCAGTTGATTGCCGGAACCAATCGTGATCTACAGCACGCTATTGCCAACGGGCGCTTTCGGGAAGATCTGTTGGCCCGAATCAACATGTGGACATTTTGCTTGCCGGGATTGGCCGACCGCCCCCTGGACATCGAACCCAATCTACGCTACGAGTTGGATCTGTACGCTTCCACCACCGGTACGCGCGTTTCGATGAATACGGAAGCCCGCCGGAGGTTCCTCAAGTTCGCGTTGGCCCCGTCATCAAAATGGTCAGCAAATTTCCGGGATTTGAATGCTGCGGTGACTCGCATGGCAACTTTGGCCAACTCGGGCCGCATCTCGATAGAGGATGTGAACGCGGAAACTGGACGATTGACCAATTTGTGGAATTTGTCAGTCAATGCCTCCGACAGCACACCCCCGGTCTGTGCGGCAGTCGTGGCGGATCTGATCGAAGGAGACCTGGAGGCGTTGGATCAGTTCGATCTTGCGCAATTACAGCACGTAATTGCCGTCTGTCTGAATTCATCCTCACTGTCAGCGGCCGGCCGGCACTTATTCCAAGCATCCCGACTTCAAAAGAAGAACCCCAATGATGCAGATCGCTTGCGCAAGTATCTCGCCCGGTTCGGTGTTACCTGGTCAAAGGTTCAGAGTGCGCAGCAGCCCGGGAAATAATTGAGAAGGCGGTTTCTTGGACCGGCCCTTCGCCCGGTGGTGTCAGCCACCGGGATTCGCTGCATTACTCACAAAGGCCGGAGGTCGATACAACTTTTGGGGAGTGCTTTATGCCGGCCTCCGGCGTCGATTTTGGTTTAGGCGATTGGCAGTTGAAAGCTTACCGTTGGCGACGCTGCCAGCTCCGCTCCGACGCTGGCAGCGTCGCCAACGGCTGGTAAATTCTTAACTACCAGTCGCCTTATCACCTGTCCGGTGACTCATACCACCGGCAGTTCTTGTGT
>CALCJM010000120.1 GCA_937967505.1 uncultured Pirellulaceae bacterium
CGGAAGATTCCCGTCATCGAGGAGACGATGCAAAAAGTGGAAACCATCAAACCTGTCGAAAAAACAACGGCGAAGTGGGTTGAAAAACGCGAGGCGATCGAAACACCAAAAATTGTCCGGCGCAAGGTCGCGTTCACGACCACCAAAAAAGTTCCCTACACCGTGAAAATGCGGCAGCGGATCGACAGCTATGGGAATTCCATCGGTGATCCTGAACCGGTTGATCCCGAGTGGCAGGCATGGTTCAAAGCGCGACAGGAACAAGGGCAGCCGGTCAGTCTCAAGCCCGCAAGCGATGGTGCCAGCATCAGCATCAACAGCGTGTTGGAAAAAGAACAGGCCGACACCGACCCGACGTTTCAACCCAGACACCCGGTTCCCGAAGCTGACACCGTACCCACGTTGAAAGAAAAACCGACTTCACCGACATCGGTGACGCCGATCGCTCCGCCTTCGGCACGGGACAATCGAGTACGATCGATTCTGGTGCCGGAGACGCGCGGTGACTTTACCGCATCGACCAACATGAGAAAACTTGGCGGGCCGTCGCTGATGATCGAAACCTCGACCGACTCCCGGGAGGCTTCGAAACGCGTACCCGGGGCAACTGCGGTCCCCACCAATTCCACAGGTGGTGTGGCCAATACGGATCCGGTGTCGGCCATTCCCCGGTCGGATGGCAAAACGGAGACCAGCCTCAATTCGGCGTGGAAAGTGTTTGACCCCGAATTGATCAAACCGCCGACGGTACCCACCTCAGGCACCGTGCCAAAATCAGGGGATGATCTATCTGTTGACGATCTCGACCGGGTTGAATGTCCACAGCGTCAGCCAGTCAAAGATATCTATTAAATCTTGTCCGGTAAAATACCACCAAACCTGGAAATGTCGATTGAAGTCGTTATTAAAATCATTTGAACCCTTTCCGCGATTACTGGCGCGGATTGAAAGCGTGTTTGAGAGCCTACCCGAGGAGATTCGCAATGACTTGTTTGGTGATGCAAGTTTTTCGATTGCACTGGATGACTGCGAACCCGGACGCGGTAGAACCGTATTGGTTCCTGAACCCGGCGCGCGTGGTGCCAGCCGATCCGTTGTGCTTAAACCGCGATTGGAAAATTGTAGCGAGTCCTTCACGTGCTATATCATCGCCCACGAATTGGCTCACGCACACTTGCTAAATGGTGGCTGGGGCGCGATCACCTGCCGTGAAGAAGCTGCCGACGCTCTGGCAGCAACATGGGGCTACGATAGAGTTCCTCGAGAGTAATTCACACAAACCGCCGTCTTGCGCCTCGTTTTGGCACGTTAGTGCCCCCGGCAACAGCACGCAAGGCACGCTGGAGGCAGAATTCCCTTCGAACGCGCTGGCGAACCTCCGCCTTTTTCGGGTCTCGCTTTGACATAACCCCAAACATCTGATTTACTGGGCGTTCTCAGAGATCCCGTTTTAGTAACACCATGGCGGCCATGTCAGATTTGCATCCCGATTCGTCTCAACCCGACGAAAACAATAGCTCAACTTCTCCGTCTGTCCCGCCCACACCCGCGCGTGACGGCCAATTGCCTGCGTCAGCAAGCATGGCGGAACAACCGGACAGACGCCAGTTCATTCAGTCTTCCGCCGGCGCGTTGGCCGCTGGAACTGCTGCCGGTGCCGCAGCGAAAATGGCCAATCAGCCGGGAGATTTCTCTGACCTGTTTCAGCCAGAAGAATACTGGCAGCAACGGATGAAAGCTCCCGACGACGGCAAGGCATACGGCTGGTTTATCGATACCCGTCGTTGCTTTGGTTGTCATGGCTGCGAGGTTTCCTGCAAGGCCGAAAACGACGTGCCACTGGGGAACTACATTCGGCAGACCTTCTACAAGGACGTTGGCGAATATCCCAAGGTCGCCCGTATGTTTCTGCCGATGGCGTGTCAGCACTGCGAAGACGCCCCCTGCATCAAGGCGTGTCCTTGCGGTGCGTTGCACAAACGTGGCGGCGGCAGCGTGGTGGTCGATTATGAAAAATGTTGCGGACACGGCACGTGCGTGGAAGTCTGTCCGTACGGTGCGCTTTACATTGACCCCGTCGCCAACCAGGCCGTGAAGTGCCACAACTGTTATCATCGCGTCGATGAAGGCATGGAGCCAGCCTGCGCGACGACCTGTCCGGCCGATGCGATTCACTTCGGCGACCTGAATGACCCCCAGTCAAAAGTCTCCCGGGCGATGACTGCGGCTAAAGAAAACGACCTGCCACTGGTTCAACTGCGTGGCGAAAAAGAAACCAAACCACGGATGTGGTTTGCCGGAGACGCTCCAGCCGAAATTGAAAATCGCATTCCCGTTGAAGGCCAGTCCTATAACCCCGAAGCGTACAATATTTACAACTGGAAAGAAAAATAGCCGGTTGTGTGTTGGCCCGGTGGTGCAGCCATCGATGTCCAACGGCCACCGCCAATCGCTGCCACGTTGACATCCAAAATATTTTCGAAATTCTTTCGATAAAGCACCATGCCGAACCAACCAATCTCAAATTCCCCGTCTCTTCCTGTCATCGACAACGATGTCGCAATACAACGGCATCGGCGCGGCTTTCTGGGCCTGGGAGCGGCGTTGGTAACAGGATCTGTCCTGACCGCGTTCGGGAAAAACGGGCTGGCCGATGATGATCTGGCCGGCGGCAGTGCTGCTGACAAACCCAAACGGGAGCGTCCCAAGCAAGGCATCGACATGGAGAAATGGCGACGCCTGAAAGGGGCAGCATATCCGCTGGGTACCGAAAAAACACCCGGGGTATGTCAACTGCCGGGCCCCAAAGCAAAACGTAACTGGCCCGATAAAAACAAATATGTCGGCACCAAAAAAATCCCTGGGATGTGTCAGCTGTGCAGCACGATTTGCGGCATCGTCGGCCATGTAAAAGA
The DNA here is from genome assembly GCA_937967505.1 of uncultured Pirellulaceae bacterium. GTDB lineage: Bacteria > Planctomycetota > Planctomycetia > Pirellulales > Pirellulaceae > Mariniblastus. The sequence goes on from CALCJM010000120.1 coordinate 2,916, forward strand.
TGACCGCATTATCAAAATCGAAGGCAATCCCAATGACCCCAACAGCCGTGGGCGATTGTGTGCGCGTGGGCATGCGGGTTTGAACCACCAATACCATCCCGAACGACTGCTGTACCCCATGAAACGCGTTGGCAAACGTGGGGAAGGCAAATGGAAACGCATCACATGGGATGAGGCCACTACTGAAATCGCCGACAGATTGCGCACGATCCGTGATTCCGGTCACCCGGAGAACTTTGCCTTCCACCAGGGACGACAGCGCTCCAAAGATGCACTGAAAAGGTTCCTGAACGCTTACGGAACAAAAACGCAACTCTCCCATCGAAGCCTGTGCAGTGGTAATCGTCGAGCGGCAAATTTGACTTACCTGTGGGAAAGCGATTGGGATTTAAACGATGTCGAACACTCGAAGTACATACTCAACTTTGGCTCCAACGCCTTTGAGGCACATCAGGGCCATGTTCCTTTTGCCAACCGGATTCAGAACGGACGTTTTGAAAACGGCGCGAAAATGGTGACCTTCGATGTGCGGCTGTCCAACACCGCTGGCGGCAGCGATGAGTGGTTTTCGCCATTCCCGGGCACCGACGGTGCAGTCGCACTGGCGATGGCCAATGCGATTTTGACCGAGGGTGTCTATGACAAAGAATTTATCAATTCGTGGACCACGTCCAGCATCGACGAACTAAAAGAGCACCTAAAATCCAACACGCCGGAATGGGCACAAAAAGTCTCCGGTATTCCCGCGGATGACATTCGCCGCATCGCATTGGAATTTGCGGCTGCCGCTCCGGCCGCCACGACCATGTGTAACCGGGGAAGTTCGGCACACCTGAACGGTTTCTACAATGATCGGGCGATCGGGTTGTTGAACGCGCTCGTTGGCAGCGTCGGTAAAAAAGGTGGCTGGTGCTGGTCGCCTTGGGGCGGGCTGGATCCCGCCGCCAAAACACCCGCCATGCCGCCGGGAGCCAAAACCTGGAGCGTGTTGGAAGACCCGCCCGAGTACCCTTTAGCCAATGTGTGGCGACGGATGAAAGTAGGCGAGATCATTTATCTGTACCTGATGCAGGGCCGTGCGAAAATCGATGCCTACATGACGTATAACCTTGATTCACCGCTGACGTGGCCCGAGGAATCGCTGACCAAGGATGTAATGTGCGACGAGGATTTGATCAAGTTTCATGTCTCGATTAATCCATTTTATAACGAAACGGCTCACTACGCTGATATCGTCCTGCCGTGGACGACGTACATGGAACGGTGGGACCTGGATGCTCGCGCCAGTTATAATCTTCGTCCCTACATTGGGCTGAGGATGCCGATGGTAAAACCGCTGGGCGAGGCGAAAGACGTACGAGACTTCTTTCCGGAGCTGGCCAAGAAGATTGGCGGCGGCATGGAGCAGTGGTACCAGGAAGACGTGGAAGAGTACATGGAACAGTGGGCGAAAGTCGTTCCGGAGAATCCCGAGACCGGCAAATCAGGACTTGATCGGCTGAAGGAGGAAGGTGCCTGGGAAGACGACTCGCGCGAGCCGTTCTACGAGCCGTTTTCGATTCCACTGACCGAACAGGAATTGGCCGGCGCTCAAACCGATCAGGACACCGGGCTCATCAGCAAGGACGGCGTCGGGATCGGGATCGTGATGAACGGCAAAGCGGTTCGTGGTTTCAAAACCCCCAGCCGCAAGTTTGAGATCCGGTCATTGTTCATCAGCCAGACGGGGCTGAACAAGGACACGACAGAAATGATTGCGGCCAGCAGCATGAACAAGACAACAGTGCGCCCCAAACAACACGCGGGCTATGATGTCGAAATCGACGAAATGCCGGTCTGGCTACAGCCGGTCGAACATCAGGAGATTGCTGACGACGAACTGATTATGACGTCCTTTAAATGGAATGTGCACAACCACGGACGAACGATGAATCTGAAGTGGTTGGCCGAGATCGTGCATTCCAACCCGGCGTGGTTGAATCCCGCGACTGCGAAGAAACATGGCTTGAAGGACGGCGACTGGATCGAACTGACCGGGTATTTTTCGCGGATGCTTGAAGAGAAAAGTCCAAATCTGGTTCATGGTGAACGCGATGCGTCGGGGCGTCTGGTGGCGGGACAGATGCGTGTGCCGATTGTCACAATGCCTGGGATCCACCCGCGCGCGATCGCGATGAGCAACAGTTGTGGTCACTGGGAGTACACCAACGTTGCCAAAGGCACCAAAGCACCGTCAGACGGTGGTGCTGCCGACGGTGCGATCACCCAGGGCAGTGATGGCAAAACGTATCGCGATCCGGACTGGGAGCGTAATATGTGGTGGGAAGACCAATCAGGTGGCCAGCGTGAAAAGTGGAAACAAAACACCGGCAACGGCTGGAATCAGAACCGCATCATGCCTATCGCCCCCGACCCGATCACCGGCCAGCAGGCGTTTCATTCAACCGTGGTGTCATTGAAAAAACTGTAGAATCGGATTCGGTTCAAAGCCCTGTTTATCTGCGGTGAGGAAAGATCTACAATCAGCGTCTCTCCCAGCCCCCTTCAGGACAACCATGATGAACTGCGTGATTGACGCACTGTCTGTGATTATAACGTCTGTGGCTTTCACGCCAAACGCACTCTACGGGGTCGTTTCCCCGTTGGCTCAGATGAACCTGCCGGAACTGTTGACCGGCGGGTTGGCGATCGTTTCTGATCCTGTTGCTGTCGATGGCTCGCATGTCGCCGACGCAGTGCATGCCACCACTGGTCACGACGGCGGTAACTGGCAGGACAGTATGGCCAAACTGGCGGTCGCGCTGATCCTTGTGGTACTGAATGGATTTTTTGTTGCAGCGGAATTCGCACTGGTCAAAGTCCGCCCGACTGCGATCGCAAAAATGGTGCGCGAGGGGGAAATGTTTGCGGTCACGGCGCAGTGGTTGGCCAAACGTATGGACAATACGCTTGCTGCCTGCCAACTGGGCATCACCATGGCTTCGCTGGCGTTGGGCTGGGTCGGCGAACCGGCGTTTGCCAGCCTGATTGAACCCTTGTTTAGGTACTTCGGCTTTAGCGATACCGTGTTGCACATCGTGGCGTTTATCTTTGCGTTCTCCATGATTACCGCGTTGCACCTAGTTGTTGGAGAACAGGCCCCCAAGATATTCGCGATTCGCGAACCAGCCAAAATGATTCGCTGGTGTGCGTTGCCGATGAAGTTCTTTTACTTCATCCTGTTTCCCTTCATGTACGTTTTGAACTGGATCACCAATATCATTCTCGCTCAACTGGGTCTGCATGGAGAGACGGGACATGGTGCGCCTCACAGTGAGGAAGACATTCGCGCGATTCTGGCTGAATCCCATGTATTTGGGCATCTGACCAAAAGCGAACACAGTCTGATTAATGCCGTATTCGAATTTGACGACATGATCTGTCGTTACGTGATGGTGCCACGAAACGAGGTGAAAATTCTGGACGTGAACAAACCGTTTCCGGAATTGCTGGCGGAAACCCGCAAGTCGAGGTTCACCCGCTACCCGGTCTGTAATGGATCGCTGGATTCCTTGTTGGGGGTGGTGCATATGAAGGACCTGTTGGGAATTGCAGCTGACGCGGATTTTGATATTCGTTCGGTCATGCGGGAACCTACCAAGGTACCCGAAAACATGCCAATCAGCAGTGTGCTGAAACATTTCCAGACCTCGCACCAGTTGCTGACATTTGTGGTGGACGAATACGGCGCGATCATCGGTATCGTCACGCTGGAGAATGTCCTAGAGAAAATTATCGGGCCTGTGGACGATGAATTCGACGCTCTGCACCAGCCAAAAATTCGCCCTGCCGGGGATGCACAAAATCGAAAGTTTATCGTCGATGGCACGACGCATATCGCCGATCTGGAACGAACGCTGGCGTTGAATCTGGACCAGGACGATGTGGACACCGTCGCTGGTGTGCTGATGGCGCGTTCGGGAAAGATGCCGGAAGTGGGAGACCGGATCGAATTTGAAGGCGCTACCGCTGAAATCCTAGAAGTCAAAAACGATCACGCAGAATCGATCTGTTTTTCTTTAAATGGGGACGACCGCGCCGCAGAGAACACCTCGGCCGATAAATCTCACTAAAGCCCGGGGGGAGCGGGGAGGCCGAAAAAATGGTTCTGCTTGTTTACCGTGGGGCAACAGATCCGATATCACCGTCGGTGATCTGCTGTACCGGAACTAGGCTGATGTCACCTGTGTTTCGGATGGTAATCTTATAGGTACGCCCCTCTTCCGCCTTGATGTGGGGGGCTTGTCCGCCTACAGCGCGAATTCCCAGTTCGTTCTGGCGAGCCGGGTCGTTGCAGACGGTGTGGAAATCTGACCAGATCTGTTTTTCGAAATCGCTAACGGGGTTCTGTTTGTAGAATTCCGGCACCGCACTGCTGGTGTGTTCCAGTGATTGCGCCGCGCTTGGTTTTTCGTCGTCGCCAAAGATTCGTTTAAACTTGAACAACGACGCTCCTCGCAAGCCATCGGCCTCTTCGATGTAGCGATCCTCGAATTTCGCCATCCACGTGTCGATAAAGAACGTTTCCCCTTGAAGCGTATACTCCTTCGACGTACCGACCGGGTTGCCGTCGGGATCAACCTCGGTGAAACGCACCTCAAGGTACGGTTGCTGTTGATCGTCGATACCCTTTTCCAGCACCTCGACAAATGCGGCGCGCTTGTCCAGCTTTAACAATTTCAAAGATGTGTTCAGGCGATCATTTTCGGCGGCCAGAGATTCTAAGCGGGTTGAGACTTGCTGAAACTCGTTCTTTAGCGTCTCGAGATCCGCAACAGCCTGTTTGGCCTCAATTCCCGGAGCGATGTAGTTGTGATAACCGAACCATGTTCCGTAACCCAAACCTCCGGCAATGGCCAACATCATTGCCGTGCGCACTGCGCTGTTCACGGTTTTCACGTTTTCCATCATCTTGGAAGTCATCGGTTTCTCGCGGTAGTTTGAAGGGAGTGCATTAATGACAGGCTTTGTTATCCTATTTAAAATCGGCCTGCTAGGCAAAGATCATTCCCGGTTGGCCGCAGATAGGGGTTTTGCCAATGTTTCAGCCTGACCTGATCACTATTGACGAACTGGCGCTCTTTTTTACACGGATACGACAGCAGCCATGAAAGTACTCAATCGCGAGGAATACATTGAACAGGCCTACCTATTTAGAGCTCTTCAGCATCGTAAGGATCGTAGCGAACCGGTACAGGAGATGCTCCGACAGATCCGGGAGGAGGTGCTGGCCACGACACAGTTGCCGATGGCGATTGATTTTTTGCTCTCAGAACTGCGACACGTTGGTACGATGGCCACCGCCATGAAGCGGCTGGGGCATTACTTCACACCGTTTCAAACCTTTGTTGTCGATGCCGCCGAAGACGACCATGGTCGTTTTGACATGCAGATTGCATTTTTGGTGCTGGAGGCCGAGGCGCGATTTCGCGCCGAATCATCATCGGCGGTGGCGATGTTTTTTTTCCAGGTAGAAACGCTGTGCCGTAATCGGCTGGACTACGACTACGGATTGCAGGCGGTCGCAATGGATCCGGTCTATGACGGCATCTGGCAACACTGGATTCTGGAAGTGCGCCATCAGCTGGGCATTATCGAATTGGCAGATTTGATTTACGTGAACAGTGCCTACTATCGCAAAAAAAATCCGGGTGAACCTTTACAGGCCGAACCACTGTTTGGTGAAAAGGAAGGTCGCATCGCGTTGGCCAATCGCAAAAAGGAGCCGCACTTTTTATTTTCGGCACTACAGCGCCAATTGGGCTATCCCGCGGTGCCCCGACCGGTCAAACGCGATGAGACGGCAGATTTGATCCCCAAACTCATGCGGACGGTGGAAAAACTTGAGGTGCGGATCAAGTTGCTGGAAGAAGAACAGCGTCAAAGCGGAATTGATTTAAACCAATTCATGCCCAAGAAAGACGGCACGGGCTAATTTACCAACAACTTCGCGTGAGCCGTCAGTAAAGCAAGGAAAATACTTAGCCACCAATCGCACGAAGCACGAATCGGCATCGCTACGCAATAAAAGCTGCCAACCCGACGGTCCCAGACGAAGCGCTAATGATGCTCTTGATTGTATTCAATAGTATCTTGGTTGTGGCAAACGGGAAGTTTACTGTCAGTTTACGGCGCCGATCTGAAGGGTTGCTTTGACACGATTCTGCATGAGGCGTTCACGTAGTTGCCCGGGAGATCGACGGCTTGCGTCACAGGCTTAAACTCAAATCCTCCTCTGTGTAGCTCAGTGCTCTCTGTGGTTAGTCTCGCCGGGGTTTCCTACGCCAAAGTAACGCACCTTCTCCAAAGGTTGATTTTGAGTGAGAAAACCCAAATCTCTTTCAAAGTCCTACTGGAAAGGGAGTTTTGGTCGGCACTATTAATCAGCGATGTCCGTGGTTGAGCTTGACTTAGGCGACTGGCAGTTAGGAATTTACCATCCGTTGGCGACGCTGCCAGCGTCGGAGTGAAGCTGGCAGCATCGCCAACGGTAAGCTTTCAATTGCCAATTGCCTTAGTGGCAATCGGAGGTTGTACCCGTTAGAATCGAGTCCGCCCTGATGTCTGGAGCGCACTTGCATCCCCCACTCATTGACTTGGGTGCCACCGCTGTTCCACCATTCTGCTTATCGCTCACTTCCGTCAACAGAACAATTCCATGCATTGCTTGCCCTCGACCCTAGTTGCTCTTACTCTTGCTTTTTCACTGGCCCCTGCCCCATCACAGGCTCAACAAGCTGGAAAAACGCTCAGCGGTTTGAGCGCCAAGCAAAGTGATAAGGCGGTGGCGAAGTTGGCCAAAGAAGGGATGATGCCGGTGATGGCCAAGGTAGACAACAGTGGTCGGCGCCCGGTCTTTGCTGTTGAGTTTTCAAAGCCCGCAGTCGAGGTGAAATGGCAAGCCAAATTCACCATCAAAGACGCCACGTTTGGCATGCTCAAAGAGAAATATTCAGAAGCCAGCTACCGAATGGTTTGGCACGAGCGTTACCGCATCAACAAGAAATTTTACCACGCGGCGATCTGGCACTTCGATGCTTTGGCTGACCCGTACCGGGGTGGAAAACACAAGGATGGAAGGCCTGCCGACCAACCCCTATCAACAATTTGGGACGGCACCACTACCGTCCCAAGTCACGGAAAAGCATGGCCAATGATGGGCTTGGTCGATCAAAACATTCAATTATTCCTCCAGAAAAACCAACTGCCGGGCGTCTCCGTTGCGTTCATGAAAAACCAGCAGTTGATCTATCAACGGGCTTTCGGATACGCGCACCTCGAGAGAAAAACACCGCTGAGAATCGAGCATTCGATGAGGCTTGGTCGGGTTTCGTATCTCATAACCGCAGTCGCAGCATTGCAGCTAATTGATCAGGGAAAGCTGCGACTGGAGGACAAGGTGATGGAAATTCTCGAAGACGCCAAGCCTTGGAAACCTGCCAAAGCCGACCCAAGATTAAAGGATATCACCATCCTGCATCTGCTACAGCAATCATCCGGTTTTGCAGAAAAACCAGAACGCATCACCGCAAAGACTACGGCTTGGCTGGCCAGTGAGATGAAAACGCCCAGACTCTCCAAGGATCAGTACCTGTCATACATTTTAATTGATCCGCTGGATTTTGCCCCGGGATCAAAATCTCAAGAATGCCGATTCGGATATTTCGTGCTGGGGAGGGTCATTGAGAAGATCAGTGGCAAAACGTACGAGGACTATGTCAAAGAGCATATCGCAAAACCGCTCAAAATGAACACCTTGGCATTACTGCCGGTAGATCTGGAGAAGCGTGATCCAAAGAAGTTTGCCAGTTGCTATGAACGGGCCGGGACCTTTGTGAAAAGTACGGTGGCAGGCGATGCCGATGCGTGGGTGAAATTGGGCGATGGCGGCGAGCATCTGGAATTGGGCGATTCCTCGATTGGTTGGTGTGCGTCACCCACGGACATGTTGAAGTTAATCAGCGCCGTTAGTTCCTCCCGAGAAGGCTTTCTGTCCGAAGAGACGCGTAGGTATCTGATTAACCCGCCCACACACGGGAATTTTCGCGAAGAGAATAACAAGCTGGTTTGGTTTTCTGCTTCAATGCGTTGTTTCAAAAAGAATGGCAGAATCACCACTTACAATTCATCTGACCACAAGTGTTTTGTGACATCATTGAGTACGACTTCGGACATTGCTTTCTGTTTTTCGATTAATTGCGGCCACACTCCCCAGGACAAGCTTTGGCCCTTCAAGTTCAATGCGACGTTTGAAAAAACAATAGACCAGCTTTTGAACAGGTAAATTTGCCAATAAACGACGGTTTACAAGGGCCACGTATTTTGTCACGCCCGGGATGCTGCCGGTAAGAAAAGCCTCATCATTTCTTCTCGATCACAAGTCGTGAGAGCATTGACGGGTGCCGTTATTCCTCAAGTGCCCGTCAGGACCGCAATGCGGACTTGCGGTTGCGACAAAAAAATTAATTCATGGAGTGCTGTCGAGAAGAGATTAGCGCATGAAAAAACCGGGCCGCTATATTGGCTCGGTTTTTGCCGAATCAGTTTTTGCTGGATCAGATAGTACACCCGGGAGGATTCGAACCTCCAACCTTCGGTTCCGTAGACCGACGCTCTATCCAATTGAGCTACGGGTGCATTTCTGTAAGGCAGAGAGTTTAATCGGTAGACCTTGTATCGTAAAGTCTTAGCTGCCGCTTCAGTCAAAATTCCCGAAATTCGCCCGATACGATGGCCTTGAGCCCCAAAACGACCTGTCGGCCGGTTGATCGCAAGCATGCAAAATTACCCCCCCTGTGGACAATCGCAGGAGCCGACCGTCGCAAGAGCCGGCAATTGAAAGACTGGCTCTCCGCCGGGGGCTGCGGCAGAATTACCTGACAAACGAATTACCGCAGTCCTACCGTGCCAGAGCATCCTGGTATTTTTTAAGCTGGTCACGATAGTAGCGTCGGTCTGGTTCGAGAGCGATTGCTTTCCGGATAACCTCGATCGCCTGCTCGAATTCCCCTCGCGCAAATCTGCACTCGGCCAGCGTATCGATGTAGGTTGCCTGGTCGGGCCGCAGCTTTAATGCCATTTCGGCGTGCCGCAGGGAGCTGTCCTTCCGACGATTGGCACACGCCAACAGCCACGCATAGTTATTGCGATTATTCGCGCTGTGCGGATACCGGATCAGCGTATCTTCAAAAAATACGGCTGCCTGCTGCGTCATATAGTCTGCCAACCCATGCTGCCCCAGTTGGTCGAGTCGGGGCACAATCACTTCAATCAACGATGGACTGCCGGGCGAAAAACGGTTTACCTGATCAAAGATGGCTTTGGCCTGTTCAAAATCTCCTTGCTCAATCTTTGCCATCAGGTCATGGGTTCTGCTGGTTTTGAAATATCTGGCAAGATAGTAGTGGGAGAGATGTCCAAATCCCGTTGTCAAATGCAGGAACAGACGTTTACCAAAGTTGGCACTGATGACCGGATCTACTTTGTGCCAGCTGTTCATGGCGTTTTCCAGCAGCGCGAGCCCCTCCGAATCACCAACGCAGTAATCCAGCCGCTCAAGTTCACAAATTAGCCTGCCCCGTTCGTCCTTGGTGAACTGCCGATAAAAATCGTACATTGGCGTGCCGTAGTACGACGGGAGCACCGATGCATAAAACATGTGTCGACGGCCACGCTGCTCTTCACCGGCCATGTTCCACGCGTGGCTGCTCATCCCCAACGAGTATGCCTGCGAGGATCGAGAGAAGTGTGCGTCAAACATTTGGGCGGCACGCACGTATTGTCCGTCGGTCAACGCGTCTTCGGCCAGCGAAAAAATGGCGGCAGCATTCCCTTTGAGAGCAGCCAGTTCCTGCCACTGCCGCGCTTCGCGATACCGTTGATGGTGTTGATAGATCAGACTGATTTGCCAACAGCTGGACGCTGTCGATTCGTGTGCGACGTGCGACAGTTCGGTATCCAGATCAAAACCATCGGGATATAGTTTCTTGACTGCTTCAGGATCTGTCGGTTTCAGATTCGAATTCAGCAGGAAGCTGATCCGTTTGAGTCGCTCCAGCGGGTCTTTGACGGATTGGGCCAGCGCAGAATTCAGGAACTGGGCCAGGGCGGCTTTTTTTTCTCCGAAAATCGCCTGGTTTCCGGCCAGTGCAGACAGTTGCAGGTCGCGATAGCCTGCCCCCTCTAGGAATTCCCAGGTGAATTCGGGGCGTTGAAGTTCACAAATCACCTGCATGACCTTGCTTCTAACGTTTGCCAGTTGCCCAACGTCATGCAGTTGAAGATACAACTCCCTCAGATACAGAACCGTTTCCGCGTCCTGACCAAGATCCTGCCAAAGTTGGCACACGACTAGGACGTGGGAGATCTGGGCAATGATTTCCTTCACCTGGTTTTGCGCGAGTCTCCCTTTTACTTTAGCGAGCTTTTCAATTTTTTGACCGATCTCTTCACGGCGTTCCAGAATCCACTGCGCACGTGATTCCATTGTTTCCCCGGCACCGGTCAACTCCGTCATGTCTCCCGGGCGATTGAGCACCGGGTATAACAGCTTCAGGGACAGTTCGTCATCCGGTTTGAGGCGCGCCTCCGGTTTGGCTTTTTCCCAATCACCAATCAACAAATTGCAAATGCTGTTTGTGGCCGGATCAAAAGTGTCGGAGTCTTCGCGCGTCGCTTCGAACATCTCTACCGCTTTTTTTGCCGCATCGACGCCCTGACCGTATTGCTTTAAAAGAACAAAATCGGCGTGCGAACACGCCCTGTGAGGTTGGGCATCATTGAATTCAGATTGCAACAGGACAGCGCGTTGAGCGAGCGTTTTCCAGTCTCCAATTTTTAACAGCAGCCGATTGTCGGTATCCAGACGGAGCGTGTCCTGGGAGATACGGGCGACATATCTCCTAGCAGTTTCATCCTGACGCAAAAAGGCCAGTAACCCAATCAACGTTTTCAGGTCGGTATCATACCCGTCGATCTTTTTTCCATCGACGCGATCGTCCAGACGTTTCCTTAGCTGCGCGACCTGTTGCTCCAGCGACCCCATCAGCAAGTGGAAACGCGCACAAAGCACGGGTTGGTACTTCCACATCAGAGGCATGGAAAGCAGTCGCCCGAGCTTGTTCCAGCGTTCGTTGCGGCAAAGACCGATTACCTGTGAATAATAAAAATTGTTGTCCTCGAAAACCTCACGCACCTGTTGCGGCTGTAGCTGTTGCAGCAGGGTGAAATGCGTCTCGTACTCTTCCAGAGACAATAATTTTTCCAAAATCAGATTGCGGGTCTCAAAGCTGGCGTCACGAAAATCAAGCCATGCCCGACGGGCAACCCCGGACGACTGACCGGTGCGTATTGCCCGAAAGACTACCTTGAGATTTTCGACCCGCTGGTTTTGCTCAAGACTTGCCGATCGCTCGATGCCTTCCAGATCGGAAAGGATGCCGGGCCCGAGTTCAAACAGTTTGACCGTGGCGGCTTGCCGGACCTCGAATTGGTCAGATTTGAGCTCTCTGACTAGGTCGGTGACTACATTGGAAGTGGATTGTGCGTGGGTGAGTGAGTCAGTGGGGCCACAACAGCAAGCCGCGATCAGCAGCATTCCGGTCAGCAGCGCTCTTGCGTGATTGAAAAATCGGCAGCCGTTCATTTGAATTCAGTTCAAAAATATTTCCGGGGTTCGAAGATGCCACACACCCATTCTAGGATAGCCATTAGGCACAAGATAGCCGGAGTTCACCGGCCATCAGCACCTAGGCGACTGGCGGTTAGGAATTTACCATCCGTTGGCGACGCTGCCAGCGTCGGAGCGCAGCTGGCAGCATCGCCAACGGTAAGCTTTCAACTGCCAATCGTCTTATGCCGCTGGTGCGCGTGTCTGTGTTCATCCACACGGGCCAGACCGGACAAATCCTGAGCCTGTGTGGAGACCGCATAGACCCATACCATCAACGCGACAAAGATCGCCCGCATAATTGCTGCCCTTTTCGTTTTGCGCGCAGCAT
>CALCJM010000121.1 GCA_937967505.1 uncultured Pirellulaceae bacterium
CGTTGTCTCTGATGCTCCACCGTCTGGCGACGGTAGCTACGTTTTTTGGGGCTGACGTTTGTGTGGGTGCGTGGCTACGCTCGCCAGAGCGTGGGTGGGTTTGTGGGCCGGTGGCCATCTGAAGTGCCGTTGTCTCTGGTGCTCCACCGTCTGGCGACGGTAGCTACGTTTTTTGGGGCTGACGTTTGTGTGGGTGCGTGGCTACGCTCGCCAGAGCGTGGATGGGTTTGTGGGCCGGTGGCTTTCTGAGGGGATGTTTCCTCTTGGGCCCTACAGTCGCTGACTGCCAGTGGAAAGACATTGTTGAGAATTGCAGACCGCTCATCGCGCGAAAGACAAATTACCATTGGAACTGTGTTTTCTGCTCAGTCGGTCCGGGGAACGACGCCTGTCGCATTGGTAATCGTGTTTTGCTGTTGTACCATGTTGCCTTGTTCGGCAAACGTTACAATCTAAATCAAGAAGCTTGGAAACTCAGGGGCGTTCAATGGATCAGCAGCGTTTGCGGGAGCGCTCCAGCGCCTGTCTGGCAGTAGCGCCATTCCACCCTACGGCAAATTCACTTTCGTCAACGAATTAATTATAAGTGCGAACATTTTGGTCAAAAGCAAATTAAGAGGAGTTCCTTTGAATCATCTTGGCAAAACTCGATCGTATCTTCACATGTGCGTCACAACAGTGCATCGAAAACGTGCTGGAGCAATGCCAGGGCTGGCCGGGTGTTTTCAAAGATACTTCTGTCAGTTGATTTTTGTGTGGGCAAGTGCCTTGGTTTGGGGTGGCACATGCGGACTTTTCGCACAGGAAACAGACCGCGCGAGACAAGACACCCAGTCGTCCCGCTGTCCGAACATTGTCGTGATTCTGGCCGACGATGCGGGCTACTCAGATTTTTCCTTCAAAGGTAGTCAGGAAATATCCACCCCGAATCTGGACAAGCTTTGCCGGTCAGGTGTTGATTTTACGCAGGCCTATGCGCCCGCTCCGGTCTGCACACCTTCTCGTGCGGGGCTTTTGACGGGGCGACAACCATGCTCCATTGGTGCCGAGAAGAACCTGAGGTCCAAACTGCACGCCAACCATCTCAAATGTGGACTGGATAAGGAAAGCCTGACGATCGCCGAGCGTCTCAAAACGCTAAACTATGCAACGGCGCTTATTGGAAAATGGCATCTGGGCTATGGCGGTGCCTACCATCCCAACGAGCGCGGATTTGACTTGTTTCACGGCATGTTGGCAGGTAGCCGGGATTATTTCGCGCTCTCGCAAGAGGAAGCGGAACGTCCCGCAACCCTTCCCCATCGGTTGCAAACCAACGGACAGATTTTGCCCGAGTCGGAAGTCTCCTATGTAACGGATCAGTTTACCGACAAAGCGATCGAATTTATGGAGAACAATCAGAAAAAACCTTTCTTCCTTTTTCTTTCCTACAGCGCGGTGCATTCTCCCTACCAGGCCAAGCGCGCTGATCTTGATCAGCACTCTCACATGCCACCAGCGAGACGTAAAATCGGCGCGATGGTCAGCAATTTGGACCAGAATGTTGGCCGCGTAATGGAAACGTTGGAAAGGTTGAAATTACACGAAAACACGTTGTTGGTATTTACCAATGATAATGGGGGCACCACAGCGATGAACAATCTGCCTTATCGGGGACACAAGGGGCAGTTGTACGAAGGGGGAATTCGTGTCCCCATGTTGGTACGCATGCCGGGAAAAATTGCTGCGGGGACCCGGTACGACAACATGGTTACACTGTTGGATCTATTCCCCACATGTTTGGCGGCAGCCGGAGTTGAGCCTGACGGTTCCCGGTGTGACGGAGTAAATCTGTTTGATTTTTTGGATAACGATAAACAGCCGCACGATGAACTTTTCTTCCGGTTCCATTCGCAAGCTGCCATTCGCAAAGGGGACTACAAGTTTTACGAAAGTCCCAAAAAGAAGATTAGGGCACTCTTTAACATTGCAAAAGATCCCTACGAAAATTCCAATCTGATTGATTCGAATCCTGAACTGGCGGCAAAGCTCAAAATGGAACTCGACCAGTGGCAGGAGAGGTTGCCAGAACAGCACTGGTAACTGGAGCTCCGCAGCCTAACGTTTCTCCCGGGTAAGTGTGCAGAGGTTGTTCATTCCGCGCGGCGGCAGTGCTGATGACTTTCCTAGCGGAACATTGGCTTGGGTAAACCAGTCCCTTGCGTCATTTGCAGATGCCCTGCCGCGAATTTGTTGAAACGCAGATCTTTTCTACCTGCTGCGGTTAGTTTCCGGTGGGGCTGTCGGCGACCGCCGCAGGACCAAAGGAGACGATTTTCAGGTCATCGACAACTGCATTTTTGGGCACGGCCAGACGCAACAGGCGTTTGGTCGGGTGCCCAATCCCGGGAGATGTCAGGGATCCGATTTCCTGTCCATCAATCGACACGCTTAATGTGTCGCCTTTGACCGTGGCCACCGCAGTATGCCACTTGCCAATTTCCAGCGGATGCTTGATCCGTTTGCTCTTTTTCTTCAACATTTTCTTCTGATCATCGGTCAGCGTGTTGGATTTGCGTGCTTTGTGAATCTCGCCATTCATCGTCCCTGTTTTCAGATCGGTCAGCTGGATGTGCTTCTGTTTGATCGCAACTTTGAAAAGGTGACCGGCATGAACCTCCTTGAATTCCAAGTCAGCAAAATTTAATCCCAGACTGTCGCCTTCGTTCTCCAGCATAAATTTTGTCTCGACTGAACCATCCTTGAATTCTGCAGGGTGTGTGACGGAGACGCCGTGGTCCGCATCGGCATGACAATAGATATACATGGCTCCATCTTTGAGATCGACCTGCTTGTTCCCGCCAGCGCGACGTTCGCTGTTCGTTCCCCATCCGTTTCCGGGTTCGTCAGTTTCCTCCTGCGATTCCTCACGATTGAAATCATCCTCAAAAATGACCACGTGTCGGTCGGCACTGGACGCTACGTCGGCGGATGTCGCAGTCCCGGCCTGTGAAGCATCTTGAGCATGGGTTGCCCTTGAAAATAGACAGCAGCTTAAACAGAGAACAAAAGGTAAGAGGTGTTTCATGGATCGGGCTTACGTTGATGGGGGAGATATTTGAGGCCGAAGTTCACGGCCTTTCCGCGTGTACGATGCGCCGTCCACGCGTACTATTGCGGCAAAATGCTGGTGAAGTATTGCAGACAATCTTGAGCAAAAAACTTCAGGATTAGCCCAAATAATCCGGCTGTAAACGGATTTACCTGATCCGACAGCGCTTTAGACGACTGGCAGTCAGGAATTTACCATCTGTTGGCGATGCTGCCAGCATCGCCAATGGTAAGCTTGCAACTGCCAATCGCCTTACCAATCGCCTTGCGCTAGGCGAGTCAGCGGTGCTTACAACGGGCGGGCTGTGACCCCTCTGTTGTGGGGTGAGGCTTGGCATTGGAGATTTTCTCCGGAATGGGTAAGTTAATGGTGCCGTGGAGGCTTTGGATATTGCCCTTCAAAAGCATCTTATTACTCAAAATGGCATGATTGTGCGGAGCACAACACAGCGATTCAAGGATACGAATATCAAGTGACAGCGACGTTCTCACAAAAATTCTTCGGTCGGCTCAACGCGCTGGTGCTACCAGCTGCACTCGATACGCTCGACTTGCGAATTGCTCACTATGATCGCAGCGTTGATCCGGCGCGAGCGGAATACAACGAACATGTAGTGTTCTCATTTTGGCATGAGTACATCAGTGTGGTGCTGCCGCGTTGGGGGCATACTCCGCTGACGATTTTGTGTTCGCAGCATCGTGATGGTGAATGGGTCAACCAAACCGCGTTGGCACTGGGGCTGAGGATTGTGCGGGGAAGTACATCGCGCGGCGGGTCATCGGCCATTCGACAATTGAAAAAGAACTGTAGGACATCCAGTCTGACGCTGACGCCCGATGGTCCGCGCGGTCCACGTCGCGAAATGGCATTGGGGCCGGTCTACCTTGCGTCATTGTTGGGGCTGCCGATCGTGCCGCTGGGGGTGGGGATGGATGACCCGTGGCGGTTGAACACGTGGGATCAGTTTGCGATTCCGCGCCCACTATCGCGTGTGAGAATGATCTTTGGACCAAAGATCTTTGTCCCGCGAAAATCATCGCGCGAAGACTTGGAGGCGTTTCGTTCGGGGATTCAGAACCTGACCAATCAGCTGTGCGATACGGCCGAAGCGTGGGCCATTTCCGGTGAGAAAATGATGGGCGAACAACCCTTCACGCGTGCCCGACGCACGAACTCGATCGATTTTTCGAAAACTGGATGTCCTTTGGTCGATCCGGAAGCCAACGACACAAGAGAGCCGGTTGCATCGGCGGTATCAATGACGTTACCAATCATTAAGGCGTCTTCCGCTGCCTGAAACACCACGGTGCGGAGAGCAGTTGGCGGCAAGAAAGCGATTGTGTGCTGATGACTGCATTGCGGGCATGGAGCGATGATGAGTGCATGACATGCTGTTGCGGAACACGTTTCGCGGCACTAACCACGACTGCGGACCAGTTCCTCTTCGGCACCAACTGGTGCCGTGTTGATCGACCGGATCGGCATGATAAATTTGTCGGTTTCGGTCGCGTAATCCAGCATGTTCACGACTTCAAAATTATTGGTTAACATTTCCAAACAGTCAGACATCAGATCGATTTTTTTCTGTGCCGGTTGGTCCATGGCGGGGAAGAACGCGAGGTCGTCGTCATCCTCCTGCCCCATGAAGTCTAGGGGATGCAACAGGATCGATGGTTCTACGCCGGCGATCTTGCACATCTTGAGCGCCGACCAAAAATACATTTTTGCCAGCGTTGTTGAAAACTTGCCCAAGTACAAAATGTAGCTGCCGTGAATGGGTGCTTTGGCCAGCGGCATTGTTGTCACGGGAACCTCGATCAGGCGGCGACCGCGCCAATGCCACTCAAAGGGAGCGTTGGATTGAAGGCCGTCACTGATTTTACCAAATAGCTCTTTACGATCCTCTTTCTCCTCGTTGGACAAACCGCTACGCAGGAAGAAATAGAGCCTTGCCAGTGGGCCAAGGTAGGTCGGGAATGTTGAGCAGTCGTACTTGTAGCCGCGTCGCATCAGCGTCCGCAGGACTTCGTCTGAGAGGCTGAAGCCGGGGCCGCGAAACCCGAGGGGTTTTTGGCCGGTGATCTTTTGGATCGCGTTTTCAGTTTCCTCGAACTCTTTTTCCAGTTGTTCCGGTGTGTACAGGTGCAACCACGGTTCGTGATGAAACGAGTGATTGGCAATTTCGTGACCGGCGTCAGCGATCATGCGAATCGCGTCGTGATTTTTTTCCAGCACAGCATCCTGCCCAACGACGAAAACGGTCAGGTTCAGCATCCGCTGTTCAAAAAAATCGATAAATCTGGGAACGCAGATGTCGAAGTAGCTGGGGAAGGACTCCCACAGCGGATTCCCGGCCGTTTTGAGGTAGGCCCATTTGTTGTCCAGATCCAGCGACAGGCTGGCAAGGGGTTTTTGTTTCATCGACGCGTTGACCTGATTAGTGATCCAGAGAGAAGTTTCAAAGTGGTCGTTGGTGTGAATTCCATTTCCGCAGTTGGTAGTTTATTTTTCCTGTAAGGTCGTGGCAATCAGCGAAATTACGTGACAGGCCTCGTTTGCGGAAAAACTGGGAGTTATGTAACTGACGGCACTTTTGGCCTCGATCCCCATTGTTAGCAGGTCTTCGGCGGTGGTAGTCATACATCGATCCAGAGCCGATTCGATCGTCTGTTCCGATTCAGGGTTGAAAACCCAGCCATTTTCACCCTCAACCACGCACGATTCCACAGATTGAGCGTGAATGCTTCCCAGCACCGGCAAACCGGACGCCATCGCCTCGATTGGCACCAGCCCCCACTCGTCTGCGAGGGTCGGAAACACGCACACGTCCGCATTACGGTAGGCGTCCCGTAGTTGCCGTTGGTCGCAGTTGCCCAGAAAATTGATGGCAAAATTGTTCGTGGAAAGCTTGGCGATGGAATCCTGCAGCTCACCGGTTCCGGCAATATTCAGCCTGATGCTGAGGTCCGGGTTATTCGTGCTCCATTGCTGTGCGATCTGTGCGAACTGCAAAATACCCTTTCTGGAACTCATCGCGCCACAGTACAGCAGTTCGCGCGTGTTGGCCGATTGGGTTGCGCGTGGATCTGTTGAAACGGATTCGGGATCAATGCAATAGGGAAAGTGAAACAGTTTGTCGTCGGCCACACCAAGGCTTTTCAGGTAGCGTTTGCAACTGGGGCCGTTATAGGTGAAGTAATCGACGCAGCGTAGAATCGTTTTCCGCAGTGACTTGCGAAAGAATCCTCGTTCGCGTTCGATGTGTTCGGACATGTTGCCTACCATGACTAGGCGGCAGTTGCGGTGGAACATGCGATAGAAACCGCATAGCAGCGTCCGCATGCCCATTTCATAGGAGAAGATAATGTCAGGATTGAGCGACTTGAGTTGCTTGCGCGTATCGACAGGAATGTGAATAAAATTGTCCTCACTGAACCCTGACGAGTGCCGCCATTTGGTTGTGAACATTTTGTTTTTTTGAATGATCACATCCAGGCCATCCCACTGGGCCTCCCATTTTCGATCCGGTTCCATGTCCACCGACAGCAGAATGGTAAGTTTGCGGACGCGCCGTGCGATTTCCTTGTACGCGGCGACATGGTGCTGCCGCAGGTAGTTGTTAAGGATCACTACGTGAGCGTCGATGACATCAAGGCGTTCCTCAATGGCTGGCTGGTCGATGGCAGCACCGGTCGCATTGTTGTCATTGGCGGCGATGGTTTCCAGATTTTGCTGAAGAGATTTCATTGTGAAAACCTCAGATTGCCTTCTGGCAAAACAGGTTTCTTAATTTCACCGGTGGTTGAATCGACCAGTGGATCGTCCTTGAGCAGTGGCCACGAGAGTGACATGACCCATACCATGGTCGGCATTCCGGCAAGTACAGAGAAGACCACGTTTTCGAACAGCCCGTTGACGATGATGAAAACCAGAATACCATCGGCCAACGGATGGGAGATAGAAAACATGGCGCGCACCCTTCCTAGGACCATCATCAGGCACGCAAATCCACCAATGATTCCTGTGGAAAACGCCACGTTGAGAATCATATTATGCGTGTACGAAGAGTAAAGCGCCAGATAGTACTTGGATGTCGCCGCTCCGTAACCGATCAAAGGTCGTTCCGAGATCAGTCGAATTGCGTAGGCCCAGATCTCCGAACGACCGGTGGCACTGGTCAGTTCATCGGCGTCGCCCGATTTGGAGACCATCGTCATTTTTTCCTTGATCTTTGCGCCAATATCGACCTGCGTACTGATGACCATCACTGCAAAGATACCCATCATAGTGGCCACGACATAGCGTTGCAGATACTCAGGTTTGAAAAATACCCTGCGGTAGGCGATTGTCAATGCGACTACAGTGGCCACCAGCGACGTTCGTGAAAGCGAGCTTACTAGAGCGCCGAAAGCAACGGCGATCAAACCAACCCGTACGGACGATCTTTGTTGGTAGCTGAAAAACATGATTGTCCCCAGCACCACCGTCAGTCCCGCATATTGGCCCAGTACATTGGAGTGGGCCAGACCGCTCATTCGGTAGGCAAACTTTCCCTCCGGCAAGGGCTCTTTCAAAACTCCCACCTCCGGCCAGACGAAATAGACGACCCAAGAAAGCACGTTAAACAGGCCCATCCCGACAAAAATTGCGTTCAACACCGGCATGATGCCGATTTGCACCAGTGCGCGAATGGTCAGTAGCAGCACCGCCACCATCGAAAGCGTCGAGGCAAATGAAATCGTGGGTGTCAGCGAAAACGGGGACGCCACGAAATACATCGTGATAATGATGACCACCCAGAATATTGGAAACGTTTGTACCAGATCTCTCACCCGTCGGTCGGTCAGGAAGCCAATCATTCCATACAGTGCTGCACAGCCAATCCCCACCAATTTCAACATTACCTGCATGTCGAGGCCGACCTTGTCTTTGTCGATCGAGACGTCGGCAAGATTCAGGAACGCGACAATTGTAACCAGTGTCAATCCAACGAACGTTGACAGCGGTAATGACAGGATGCCACTCAGACGATCCTCAACGGAGTTCTGAATCTGGATGCCGGCAGGTTGATAATCGATTGAAGACATGTTATCTCCCCGGTTCTGCGGCAGCGGTTGTAAAAGGTTTTGAAAATGATGAGTTGAAGAAAAGCATGGTTAACACGTCTGGAAGGTTGAGAGTTCAAAAGCCGGGGAGACAATGTCGGGAAGGAGAGACGGGTTAGCCGCCATCGGTAGACTGGCCACGGTGCAGGCTTAGACTGATCCTTTATGCAGTACGGCAAGGTAAACCGTTTCCACAATCAGCCCCAGGTCATACATCAAGCTTCTCTTGCGAATGTATTCAAGGTCCATCCGCATCCATTCAGCGAATTTGATATCGCGGCCACCGCGCGCTTGCCAGATGCACGTGCATCCCGGCAATACAGAGAGGCGTTGGCGCTGCCATGCTGAACACTGCTTGGATTCTCCGACTGGCAGCGGGCGAGGTCCGACCAGCGACATTTGTCCGACCAGCACGTTGAACAGCTGTGGCAGTTCATCGATGCAAGACTTACGGAGGTATTTACCAACTTTGGTAATGCGTGGGTCGTCCTTGAGTTTAAAGGCGGGGCCATCCTGTTCGC
The DNA here is from genome assembly GCA_937967505.1 of uncultured Pirellulaceae bacterium. Lineage (GTDB taxonomy): Bacteria > Planctomycetota > Planctomycetia > Pirellulales > Pirellulaceae > Mariniblastus. The sequence continues at coordinate 8,718 of CALCJM010000121.1, forward strand.
TTTGCTGGCGCAACGCTGCCTGTTTAGCCTCCGCGTCGATCACCATTGTACGAAATTTGAGAATACCAAACGGTTTGCCGTCCTTGCCTTCCCGCATTTGTCGGAAGAACACCGGGCCGGGGGCGCTCAGTTTGATTGCAATTGCGGCACCAATAAATACTGGTGAAAGCATCAGTATTCCCGTGCCCGCCCCGACGATATCAATGGCGCGTTTCCACACAGGGGTTCGGTCGCTGCGAAACCTGATGGAGTGCCCCGTGCCAAATTTTAGAGGCTTGGCTTTGATGACTGTTGGAGCGATTGCGGTCGCTGTGGCACCGCCCGAGATACCGGCACACGCCATCAGGGAATCGTCGACATCGTCATCGATGTGGTCAATCGTGGATTGCGGAGAGTGCGAATGGATGTGATGACCACCGGTCATGTGCCCTTGGTCGTGCCGTGGTTGACCGAAGTCGTTTCCACTACCGCCGGAAAAATCGTCGTCACTTCGGCGGCCAACGGAGAAACCGGCTGCATCGCGTAGTTCTTCTGCGATCCGGGTTAGTCGATCGTCCCACGGATAGATAGAAACCGAAGTATCCACTTTGACGGAATGATTGGAAGCGATTTTTGCCAAATCATTGGCAACCGCGACCGCACCTGAGTGGCCGGTTTCGGGCAGCAGCACTGCCAAACGCAAGTCGAACCAGCCGATCGTGTCTGAAATTCGGAGGCGTCGGACGAAGTCCTGGGCCAGGTGGCTGATCTTGCTGTCGGTTGCCTGACGGTCGGAGAAATCGAAGGAGATCAGTGCAAACTCCCGGGCTTCGGATCGCCGGTTGGAGCGTTCTGTCTCTCTGGCAATTTCGTTTTCAAATTCTTCCTGTGGTTGCACCAAGGGGTAACCGGCAACCGTCGCAGGGCGGAACGCTTGAACCAACCGCCCGATCAGCGATTCATTCTTTCGTCTTGTTCTGATGATCATATCCTTATCCGTTTACTGCCGGGGAAAGCAGTGCAAGTTGTTATTCGGAGGTGTAAGTTCGGAGCAGTAAGGCTTTGTTGGTCTGGAAGGTCATTCCGTTTGGTTTAAGACTTGTTAATCACCATGCCAATAATTTCCACACCAAGGTTTGCCGCATTCTTCCGAAACCGGTTAATCAGACGGTGGTCAATTTGGTTGGCCTCGACGGTTAAAATAATGCCGTCCAAGAATGGGGAAATTGCGTGGCAGGCTGTCAGATGATTGGAGACCGGAAGGTCAAAGACCGCATATCCGTACTCGTGCATCTTTTCAGCGAACAGGTCGGGGAGAAAATCAAACGGAAGTTCAAGTGCTTCCTGGTCACTTTTGCGTCCACATCCCATCACCTGTAGGTCGGTGATGGGAGTTTCGTGGACGACCTCGTCCATTCCGGCAACGCTAATTAACAGTTCGCTAAGTCCGGCAGAACGTGCCTGTCCCAGACGGCGAGTGATATAGTGTTGACCAAAATCGGATTCCACCAGCAGCGTGCGAGTGCGTCCGATGGAACACATGGCGGCGCTGAGGTTGTAGCTGACGGTGCTTTTCCCGGCACCGGCGTTGAGTGATGTGACACCGATGGCTAGGGGACGGCCCGCAGGTGCTTTTTCGGCACCCCAACGGCGAACTTGACGGGCCAGAGCAACGAAGTGGCGACGCAGGCTGGCACTGGGGGCAATACCCATACGCTTGGCGCGCTGACGATCTTGTTGGTCTCGATTCAATGTGTTTTCAATCATTAGTTCACCATGTTCCGGCTGGAGTAGACACGAGGGAGGGTAACAAGTACCGGCATTTCAAGGATTTGTTCGACTTCGCCTTCGTTCAGTGAAGCACTCAAGTGGTTGCGTTCAAAGAACAACGCAACGCCCAGACCGGCCATCACGCCCATCACCGCACCCAACGGCAGAAACATGCTGGCCTTGGGACTGACCGGTTTGACGACCCAGTTCGGAGCCTGGATCACGACAACCGAGGAAAGTTGGCTCTCATCCAGCTTTCCGGATGCCATGGCTTCGATGCCTTTGTTTTTAAACAGTTCCCATTCTTGGCGGGCGGTGTCAACTTTGTTGGAAAGATGTTGCGATTGAACTTCGAGAGCGTTCATCTCCTTTTTGCGTTTCCACTGGGTCGCAAATTTTTCGTTCAAGCTCTTCAGGCGCGCTTTGGCAGCCTCATAGTTGGACTCGGCAGTTGCCAGTTCAAGCTTCATGCGATCGTAGGTCGGGTTGAGCTGAAGCTCTGATTCCACGCGACTCGATTGCTGTAGTTTGGCTGTTGAATTGCGCAGAACCCGCAAACGCTCTTCCTGCTGTTTGACGCGCGGATGGCTGGGCGACAGTTGTAACTTCAGTTCGGCCAGTTGATCTTCCGCATTAAACAGTAGCTCCTGTGCCCGTTCGAACGATTCGTCTTCAACGCCCTCGGTAGGAACAGCGACGCTCTGCTTGATCGTCGAGAAGTCGCGTCGAAGAGTCTCCGCTTTCTTGCCAGTCGAATCGGCTTCTACTTCGGCATTGATGATCTGTTGTTCGAGATCCGATACAATCCGGTCGAGGGTTCCGCGAGCGGCGTAGACCGACAGAATCCCCTGTTCATTGCGGAACTCTTTTTGTTCCTTGAGTGCGGTTGAGAATCGGCTTTCTGCCAGATCGACCTGTTCTTCAAAAAATTTCGTCGATCCCTTCACCGAATGCACGCTCAAGTAGATTCGGCGGGTCTCGTCAAACACGCTCTGCACCAAACGCTTGGCAAGTTCGGGTGAGTTTCCTTTGATATACACCGAAATCACAGATGTCTGTTTTTCAGTGTAGACGATAATGCTCTGTTGTAATTTTTCGACAGCCGCTTCGCGCCGTTTCAGGTTGGCATAGTCTTCCGCAGAAATCCCTTTCACCTTGCTGCCGGATGACTTGAGAAAGCTGGGCAGAGAAATTTCGGGAAGCAGATTGTCAAAAGGCGATTTGAGGATCTCGTCCATGCCGATCTCGTCGACAACGGTTTCGGCAACGGCACGACTTTTAATGATCTCCATCACCGACCGGATTTCAGTTTCGTGGGAATCTTGGACCATGACGCCGCTGTTGGTGACGATAGGGGAGATTCCTTGGGAATTTCCACCGCGTTGAACGTACAGGCGGCCCTCGGAACCGTATTTGCGAGGCCAGATCACAAACAAAGCGGTCACCATTACCATCACCAGCGTGAAGACAAGCAGCGACTTGAGTTTGTGGCGGAAGATCGCGCTAAGAATCTGGGACAGCGTAAGCTGCGCGGTTGCACTCATTGTGGCCAACTCCTGTTGTGCACGGTTAGGTCATAAACAGGTCCGACCGGGCGGCGTTTCCTGTTTGATTGAATAAGTTTGCTTGTTAACGTTTTGAGAGGAGAAGCTTTGGGGGGATCTCTGGGAGTCAAACGCCAACCACTGGCTCTAGAGAAATCGAAAGAAAGAATTTGTCAAACTTCGGGCACAGTCTATTCACAAGAAAATTGGTTTTCAAGACTCTCATGTCAGTTTTGCCGACTTTAACGGCATGCAAGAGGGGGTTTAAGGAGCGCATCCCCCCGGACACATAGTGTGAGTTAAAACAGCTGTTTGTGTTTGGCCGACTTTGTGACCACGTTGGAGAAGATGAATCGTTGACGTTGTCAGCTGTTAATGGTGCCGACCGGTCCTTAAAGTTGAAAAAAAATGGTTTTCTCCCGATACTGAGGGTCGCACGGGTGAACTGCCCCCAAAATAACCAAGCGATTCTTGACCGTTAATATGAGGGGAGGTAGGGCCAGTCAGGTGGATGAGATAGAGCCAGATTTTTTTCTCTACGGAGGTGTTGGAGCGGGTTTGATCTGGTTGCCGGGCAGCCATGTAAGCCATTTTCAACGGCTCAATCCCGGTCGTTTAAAGCGGGGGCGTCAGCGATTGGCACCAGTCATCGGCCCGGGTCAGATCGCTGATTTGGAGGTCGGGCGTTGCTGCGGCCAGTAATTCGGTGGAACCGCCGCCGGTTTCCACAGCCAAAACTTTTGCACTAATGTGACGTGCGCAACGAATATCGTTGGGCGTGTCGCCAATGACCCAAACATGTTCCGCACTAAAGCGATCGCCGATGGCCTCGCGCGCTTCTTTGATCGCCGTGCTGGCCACGTCATTTCGATCGGCGTGATGGTCGCCGTATCCGCCAAACGAAAAGTAATGGTCGATGCCAACGTGTTGCAGTTTGATTTCGGCAGCACGTTGAAGGTTGCCGGTCAGTAGTCCAAGTGCGACATGTTTTAAATCAGCCAGTTGGTCCAGCACCTGCCGCACGCCTGGCAGTAGCCGCCCATTGCGTTCCCGAAGTGCATCCGGAAGGTTGGAGCAATACTGTTGGTTGAATTGCTCGAAGCTGCCGTCGTGTTTCACTTCGATCGCCCCGAACAATTCCTGAAGAATGCTCTGGTCTGTGCGACCGTGGACGGGAACGTCGGGCACGTTTTCAATGCCGTACAGTTGGTGAACTGTTTTTTCCATGGCACCCATGCCGGCTCCTGCGGAAGTCGTCAGTGTGCCGTCGATGTCAAATAAGATGGTCCAAGTCTTCATGGGGGTATGCAAGGGAATGGGGAATTTATAAATCTGCTATGATAATAACCGGATATGATGATAACCAGTTAGTCGGGTAGTTGGATACCCGATAGTCCCCCGCATACCCCTGCGGCACGTTTTGGCAGCAACGCATTTTTTTTAGCCGAATCATTGACCTGTGTACGTTCAACCTAAATTTCCAAGCTATCGTTCACCGGCAACACCGGTGCTGTTGTTGATCTCCATTTGCCCTTGGCTGTTGGCCGGGCCTTTGTCGACAGGATTGGCGCAGGCACGCATGGCTGCGTCCGGAGCTGATGTGGAACGCTGGATTGAGGGATTGGGCAGCGATGATTTTTTGGTGCGGCAGCAGGCCAGCGAACGACTGCTACAGTCCGGTGCAGACGCGGTTGAAAAATTACGCGCGGCAAAAGACACGCCGGACGAAGAGGTCCGTTATCGCATTGGTGAACTGCTGAAGGAAATTCATCAGCGCGATTTGAAGCAACGCATTGATCGCTTTTTGGATCTTCCACCGGATTCCCGCGATGACTGCGGGTTTAAAAACTGGCCGACTTTCGCGCGATTTACCGGAACGACACGTGAAGCGCGATCGTTGTTGGTCGCCATAAACGGCCATTTGTCTGCGGCTGGAGAACTGACATCAGCCTCCGATCGACCGCTGCCGATGGGCACACGGTTCAGTCACCGGTCAGCCAGAGCCTCGGTCAATACTTACGCCGCAGAAATGTTTCGTCGGCTGACATTGCCGGCCGCCATGCGCGCTGCCGGGGCTGTCAGTCCTCAGCTGGTGGGCGATGGCGTGGTGGAGGAACTGTCAGCGAGTGCTTTTGAGGCGAACTTTCTTTCCTTGCCGCGCCGCAAGGTGTGGCAAAATGAGCATCGGGAGCCGTTCATTGCGTTGCTGACAGCGTGGTTAAAACAGCAGCTACAGACCGGCCCATTGACCTTGGGCAGAATTAAAATCATTTACGAGTACCGGTTGTCTGCGTTTTCGGATCGACTGATCAGCGCTCTTGGTCGCCCTCAGTACCCTCATAAATCTGCGGTGTTGGAGGCGCTGTCGAAAATTAGTTTACCACTGGTTAAGGATGATCCTGTCGAACCGGACGATCGTGTTGGCGTTGATGATGCCATTAATCAACTTTTACCTTACGTTTTCTCGCAAGAAGTGCTGATCCGTTTGCCACAAGCAGAAGTGAATGGCCCGGCTGACATCACATTGGGAGATGTTGCGTTCCAGATTATTTTACAGCTGGAAGAAAAACAGCCAAAAGATTTTGGAATGCTGGAAGCTGGTGGTAAGATGACATTGAGTAACAGCCCTGTGTTTTGCTACAAAAGCCGTGCAGCTGCAGATCGGTCGATCAACGTCTGGCTGGCTGAATTCAGATCTGCTTCATCGGGGAAGGATTAAACACAGGAACACTTTATCCAGACGGATACTGAAACAAGCACGACCCCCAAACAATAGTATTGTATTCGTTTTTTTCACTCCCCATTTTTATTCTAATTGGCCCGCCTAATTATTTTCCTTCCAGAACAATCCTCCAATAAAGATCGTCAGGTATCGAGCATCAATAAAATTTAACTGAGGTTTCAATATGGCCACCGTCACCACTTCCACTGGTTCGAGGGCGCGTTTAAGTCAGAATCGCCCGGTTCATCAGCAATCCGGCGAGTCCGTCGTTTCAGCTTCATTACCTCCGGCGTTGTCGCTGAAATACAGTCACAGCGTTTCGGTCTGTTTCCAGATTGACCCGCGGATATTGCTACCGTTGTTGCCCAAGGGGCTTGAGCCCGAATTGGTTCGGTCCAGCTACTACGTGAATCTCACCGCGACGCATTATCGGCGTTCCTCATTTTTGGGGTTGCCCGTTGTTCCTCCTTTCAACTCATTGGTCTTGTCAACCCACGTCCGGGCCAGCACCGATGCATCTCTTAAAGGCAAGTTTGTCTTTCGCCGACGCATCTCAAGAAACCTTGCTGCTTGGCAGCTGCAGCGCAAGCTTGATCTCGAACCGACGGTGGGTGACATTAAATGGAAGGTGGCTTCCGATGATTCCGCATCGCTTCCGGCGGTCAATTTTCACTGGAAGGCAGGCGAAGAGCTCAACTACCTGAAGGTCCGGGCCCGAACGCGTCTTCGCGATGTTCTCGGGCATCCCAAAGCGCGCTGGATTCTGGACCATCGCAGCGAATTTGCAGTTACAGCTGGCCGAAATAATAAAAGCAGCCAACGCACGTTGCAGGTTCATCATGCCCTGCCTGATGCCGGCTGCCGCGTCTACGATGTGGCGCAGGCAGGTTTTAAATGTGGAACACGGAAGCTGTTTGGTGTTGAGTTTTCCAAAGCGCTGGCACGTCGTCCGGCTGCGGTGTTTCTGATGTGCGATGGAACGAAGGCGTTTACCGATAGTGTGCAGGTGGAGCGGAAGGGGTGAACGAACGGAAGGGGGAGCTCAAACGCGGAATTTTCGGCTTTCTGATCAGGAAAAAGGTATACTGAAACTTCAACGCGGCGATCGAGGTAAATTCAGTCCACGCTGGTCGCGTCACCTCGGGCTTAATCATACAATCGGCATATATGGCCCGCGCAATCAAGTTTCCACACTACATCTCAACCTGATCCCATGCTTAAAAAAACGCTTTTTCAATCTTTCGATTTGACGGGGGCGTTTGTGCTTGCCATCGTCCTTGGCATTGTCTGTTCGAACCCCGTGTTGGCACAGACTGCCAGCGCTGAGCCTGTGACTGGCGCTGACTCTCAACCGGCCCCGACGACGGACAACAAACAGGGTAGTGGGAACCCGACTGACGCGGATGCCGCTGATGACCAATCGTGGAAACGTGATGGTGCCCCGCACTTTATGCGTATTCGCGAGGATCGAAAAGGGCGCGCTGTTTCGCTGGACACATCAGTTACGCGTTACGAGACGCGGAACAGTGCCGGTGAAAAAGTCACCGTGGATCTAATCGGGGCTGTCCACATCGGCGAAAAGGAATACTACCAGAAGCTCAACAAGCGTTTTGAAGGTTACGATTCACTGCTGTACGAACTGGTTGCGCCAGAAGGGACGGTGATTCCCAAAGGTGGACGGGATAAAGAGGCCGGAGGAATCATCAACCCTATTGCCGCCATGCAAAAAGGAATGCAGGTCGCCACAGGATTGCAGTTCCAGTTGGACCATATTGACTATACGAAAGCGAATTTTGTGCACGCAGATATGAGCCCCGAAGAGTTCGCAGAAAGCATGAAAGAAAATGATGAGAGTATCGGTGGGTATGCCTTGCGGGCGATTGGCCAAAGCATGGCGATGCAGGCTTCTGGTAAGGGGGACCAGTCGATGGCGATGGTGATGGCGATGTTTTCCAAAAACAAGACCATGCGGATTCGTCGCGCGATGGCCAAGCAAATTCATAACATGGAATCGGGGATGATCATCTTCGAAGGCAAAAATGGATCGACGATCATCGACCACCGCAATGCCAAGTGCATGGAAGTTTTGCGCCGCGAGATCGAGGCCGGTAAAACCAATATCGGCATCTTCTATGGGGCGGGGCACCTTGCCGATATGGAACAAAGAATGCTGGTTGATTTTAGCGCCAAGCGTGGCGGCCAATACTGGTTACCTGCGTGGAAACTGACCAAGCGTAAACTGCAACGATGACCTTGGTGTTCGCCATTGGGTTCTGCCCGGCAACGGCAACGGCAATGAGCCGGAGGCACCGCCTCCTGCAACATGGCGACACAGGTTCCGGACGCGAGAACCACAGTTAGCGCTTGTTTTCCGTAATAGGTTCAACCGTCGCTGTTTTTGCCAATATTTTATTTCTTTGGACGAATCCTTTTTACGATGTCTCGTCAGAATACGAAAATTTTGTCGAGATTTTGTCGATCTGCTTTTTTTACCTTTGATTTTAGGGAAGAATAATTCATGGCTGATGCGCCCCAAAAACTCAATCCGATTGTGCTCTATGATCATTTGCCGGGAATCTTGGCCGGATATCCAGCGCTGTTATTCGTACTGATGGCGGTGCTTTCGTACTTCGATTGGTTTGATACGCACATGATGTTCTGGATTGGCCTGTCGATCATGATCCTGTGGTACGTGGCGTTTCGGTTTAACCTTCCGAAGAGCAAGTTCATCATGCTGGTCGGGCTGCTGGGGACTTTTGTCGGCATCCCGGTGGCGCTGGAATTGGCACAGATTATTCGCCCGTTTTCATGGGCAGCGGGGGCGCTGGGGCAACTGGCACCGGAAGTAAACACGGGGGCCTGGGTGGTGATGGCGTTGGTCTTTGGGGTGATCTGGCTGGGTAATTTTATCTGGAGCCGCACTCACCTGAAAGTCAAAATTGACGAATCAGGACTGACCGTCAATCGTGTTGGCGGCAAGGGCGAGCGGTTTGAGCTGATCGGGCTGAAAACGGAGAACGAGCCACTGGATTATCTGGAGTTGTTTCTTTGCGGCGTGGGATCGCTGTCGTTAAAAACGCGTATGAACAAGCCCATTTTCAAAATGGACCGCGTGATTGGCCTGTATCCAACGATCTGGTTCCCGTTTTTCAAAAGCAAGCTGGCGCGGATTGAGGAGATGCTCAGTTACCAAGGCAAAGTGGTTTCGGTGGACAAGCAGGATCGCCTAGACGCAGCGGAGGAGGCGGATAGTGCTGACGATGACGATCTGTATGATGACGAAGCGGTCGATATGGACCTCGAGGACGGCAATCAGAATATTAAGTAACCCGCGGGGTGTTTGAAATACCTAGTGCAGTTTCAGTTGTCGCTATCTTCGCCAGCAGTTGAGCCTCCAATGCTTGGGCAATTTGTATTCGGGCAAAAACTACCCCAAGGTGACGAACCCGGACACGGCGGCACACAGCGTCCGTAAATCACGCTGGTTGATTACAAAACTGGGGGCCACATACACAACGTCGCGCAGCGCACGGACGAACGTGCCACGGTTGCGGAAAAATGACATGGCTTGGTCAACGTCGATCATTGCGTCCAGTTGCACCGCTCCGATGGCGCCTTTGACTCGAACGTCTACCACGTGCTTGTGATCGAGCAGCGGCAGCAGGCTGTCTCCGAGCGTTCTTTCAATCTTGTCCACTTGCTCCAACCGATTCTCGGCTGCTCCAGCATCGAACAAATCCAGCGAGGCGTTGGCGGCCGCACAGGCGACGGGGTTTCCCATAAAAGTTGGTCCATGCATCAAGGCATGTGCAGGATCGTTGGAATGAAACTGGCTGTAAACATGTTGCGAAGCGATGGTTGCGGCCAAAGGAAGCGTGCCTCCAGTCAGCGCCTTGCCAACACACAGAATGTCAGGCTTGATATTTGCCTGCTGAAATGCGAACAGGCTGCCCGTCCGTCCGAAACCGGTGGCAACTTCATCAGCGATTAGCAATAAACCAAATTGATGGCACTGATCTGCGATGAACCGTAGTGCATTTGCCGAATGCATCCGCATCCCGGCGGCCATCTGCACCAGCGGTTCGATAATTACGCCAGCGAGTTCCTGATGGTGCCGTTCCAACCAGGTAGAAAACACGCCTCGTTGTTCGTCAGTCTCGGGAACGGTCGCCTGGAATTGCTCGATAAGATATCCCTTGAAGTGAGCGTGCATACTGTCTTCGGCATCGCAAACGCTCATCGCACCAGTTGTGTCACCGTGGTAGGCACCTGCAAAACAGGCGAATCGCTTACGCAAGCTTGCGCCTTGATTGATCCAGTGTTGCACGGCGATTTTGAGTGCTACTTCTACGGCCACCGATCCACTTTCGGAAAAAAAGCACATGGCGTCATCGCCAAGGGTCATTGTTGCCAGGCGACTGGATAATCGGGTTGCTTGATCATGTACAACACCACCCATCATGATGTGCGGCATCGATTTCACCTGGCGGATAAGCGCGTCGATGATGTGGGGATGGTTGTAGCCATGGCAGGCGGTCCACCACGACGCAATCCCGTCGATCAGCACCTGGCCATCGGCCAAATGCAGGCGCACGCCATCGGTGTGGGCAACATGGACGGGATCGTCGGCAATCTTCATTTGGCTGTATGGCAGCCAGAGGTTCTTTCTGTCGTCGAATTTCAAGACGGTTTTTTCCGGAGAGCTTGTGGCTTGACTCTTACGACGGCTGTTAGAGAAAATTATGGTTGAGCACAACAGGAGGTGCGATTAAGCGTCTTCGGTTTCAATTTCTTCGGTTGCGTCGGCGGCGGCGAGTTCCTCTTCAACAGCCTGGCGATATTCCTCCATCGCCTCCTTGAGCAGGTCTGCATTTTCGGCCAGCTGATGGCGTTGCGCCGAAGTCAGAATTGCGTTTTGTACCAGCGGCGTCAGTTTCTGTTCAACCTCTCCGTTGGAGCCAACCACTAGGTCCATCAAAAATACTGACAGATAGGCATCCTCCATTTCTTGTCCGGGGATGCTACCAACATTGTAGACCGCAAATTTGGTGGCTTCATCGGATTTCGGGATGGGAATTTCCAGCAGCTGATCAACGGTCGATGCTGCTTTGATCTGGCTAATCATTGCCGCGTCAGAAATGGGCAGAACCATCACCTGTTCTTGCTCGGATGCCCACTGTTTCAGCGGTTCGCTGTAGGGTTCGCCAGCCTGTGACGCCGCGCGGAAGGGACTGCGGAAGAAAATGATGCCCGCTTCAATCAGCCAGACGATGTAGACCAGAAACCCGTTGATGGGGATGGCCTGGCCGCGACGAGTGATCTCCCAACCGGTGTTAACGCGTTCTTGGAGATGTTCCATGAAACCCAGGTTGGGATCGTTGACGGCCCATACGTTCCATTGGAACAAATACTTACCTAACAGGAAAACGATTGGCAGCGAGAGCCCAATCAGCCACGCGATCATCGTATTTCGGACATGCCCCCATTGGCACACGCTCCACGCCATCCATCCCAGCAACCAACCTGCAACCAGCGTCAGCAAGAACGAAACATAGATCAGTGGGATCATCTCAAGCAGGATGACGTAGAGAACTGCCAAGGGGATGGTGATAACGATTCCAACTATCCAAAGAGGGATTGCACCAACACCAAATTTTCCCGATTGTCTGTATGTTTCGAACATTCCACATTCTCCTGACGTTTGCCTGCTCGCGATCATGCCCGAAAACGTTCATGTTGTTTGGTACATCGCCTAGCACCTGATTCCTGAAACATTTATATTGTGAACGTGGTACAGAACACATTCAAGGCAATGCGAAACGAAATACCGGTTTTTCTACTTACTCAATCATTGCTTTTTGTTTTGATTGTTATTCTTCATGAGCGATTCACTCAAAGCGTGCCATTGTTGCGGACTGATCCAGCACACGCCGGCCGTTAGTGGCCGACAACAGGCTGTATGTTGTCGTTGCTCCAGTAAGCTCAATCATTCGGTCAACCGAATGAAGTCCGCCAGTCGGACTGCAGCGGCTGCGGCGGGAGCATTTTTTTTATTCTGGCCGGCAATTCTTCTGCCTATTTTGCGGATCGAACAGTTGGGGATGTCGCACCAGTCCAGCATTCTGAGTGGAACCATTGAGCTGTTTCGGCATGGCAACTATTTCGTAGGAGCAGTTGTGATGCTGTTTTCCATTGTGTTTCCGCTGATGAAGATTGCATTACTGTTGGAGTTGAGTTTGCTTGAGATCTTTCATCGCCGACACAAGGCTTTTACGCTGCGGTTGATGGAGCAGCTGGGCAAGTGGAGCATGATGGATGTGATGTTGTTGGCGTTTCTGGTGATGCTGGTCAAGCTTGGTGATATGGTGGAATTCAGTTTCGGGCCGGCCATTTTTGCGTTTACCTTTTGTGTGGCGATGAGCATGTTGGCGTCGCTTTCGTTTGATCCGCATGCGATATGGGAGGGGTAATCATTGAGCGATTCAAAAAACATTGAAACTGCGAGAGAGTCAGGGAGGCTTGATCCAGGTTTCCCTCAAGCACGAATTGTCGATGAACCTGCCTTGACATTCGGCCTGACCCGGCTGTGGTGGCTGGCGGTTGCCTGTTTGTTGTTGGCCATAGGGTTGGTTGTTTGGTCGATGCCGCCTGCGGGGACGTACATTTCGATTGCATTTCCGGAGGGCCATGGGTTGAAGGCAGAAGATCCCGTACGTTATCGGGGAATCGACGTGGGAATGGTGGAATCGGTGCATCTGACGGCGGCCATGGACAGTGTCGATGTTCACGTAAACTTGCTGCCGTCGGCAAAGCAGCTGGCCGTGGAAGGCTCCCGGTTCTGGATCGTGCGGCCGCAGTTGAGTATCTCCGGTGTGTCGGGGTTGGAGACGGCCGTTGGCCACAAATATATTGAGGTGGTTCCCGGACCGGCTGATGCCATGCCGATAAAAGTATTCGAGGGGCTGTCGCAGGCACCAGCGGATACCGCCACGGCTAATGGCATTGAAATTCTCTTACAGGCCGATGCGCGATACAGCGTTAATCGTGGTTCGGCAATTCACTATCGTGGCGTTGATATCGGGCGCGTGCTGGCGGTGGAACTTTCTCCTGATTCGAGATACGTCGAGGTACGGGGGAAAATCGACGAGGCGTATCGAGCGCTGGTGACTACAGAAAGCCGCTTTTGGGCGACCGGTGGCGTCGATGTCGATTTCAGTTTACGTGAGGGGTTGAAGCTGGAAACGGAATCGTTGGATACGCTTGCGCGCGGCGGGGTTTCCATGATGGTCGTTGGCAACGGAAAACCGGTGGCTCCCGGTCACGTGTTTTCACTGGAGAAGTCAGTCAACGAAGACTGGCTGGTTCAGGGAGACAAATTTCGCACCACCACTGCTGATATGCGCGGTTGCGTAAATCTGGAAGTGACGTGGAAAGAAAAAATGCTGTTTCGAAACTGGAAGAAGTCGGAACGATTTTCAGGAATCGCGATCCGCAACGGTGATGGTCAGCAGGGCGTCGTGATCCCCACGGACGTGCTAAAGTTGCAGGAGAGAGCAACCGAGGACTCGTTTGTGATCAGCCTGATCACCGCTGACGGCAGTCGTATGCCGGTCGATTGTAGCAATTTGTCAATGGATGAACCCGTTGGTACTTTGGCGATCGAGGGTGACAAAGATCTGATCAGTACCGAAAATGTTGCTTCCTCGCACGCACCGGCACCGGCACTGGTGGTAAGAAAGTCCGCGGAAAGTCAGATGTATTTGCATTTACCGATCGCAGAATCCGACATTGGCGTGGTGCAAGACGGCGACGTGGAGTTGTGGCGGCTGAGTAATTTTTCCGGCGATCGCGCTGTGTGGCATGGTTGCCCGGTGTTGCTGGCCGCAGACAGTTCGCTGGTCGGAATGCTGTTGGTGGACGACAAAGGGCCACGCGTCTACCTGATGAAATAAGAGCCCGTTTGTTGGGCGGATGGAGAGTCGGGGCGAGCTGAGCTGGGGGGCAGGCTGGGCCGGGCTAAGTTATTTCGCCCGGGCTTTTCCATTTCATGGCGCGCTGAAGAGGTTCGATTCGCAGGACGACTTCGCCGTTTTGGAAAATTCTGACCGTGCCAGATGACTGGCTGACGACGACCGCAACGGCGTCGGTGTTTTTGCTGATCGCGGCACCTGCGAAATGGCGCGAGCCCAGACCTTTTGTCATCGTGATTTCAACCGGTGAGGTGTCGATGATGCGTCCGCTGCCTTCGACGGTGCCGTCGGCCGCAACCACGAACATGCCATCGAGTTGAGCGATTTCCTTGATGCCCTCGCGCGTCCGGCGATCGAAAATGTTTCGTTCCTTACGCGTGTAACCTTTGACGAAGTCAAAGCCTCCGGGCCGGCTTTCCTTGAGAACTTTACTGTGATCACCGACGACCAGCATAGTACCAACAGGGTTGCCCTCGCGGCCCTCGCGGCCAATGGCGACGGCCGTATCAACCACGATTTTCAAAGTGTCCAGAGGAACTTTGGTTTCCAGTTTGCGCAGGTCACGTGCGGTCAGCTTCCCCAAGCGTTCGGTCAGTCGCAGGACACTGATGGTGTCAATCTCCTCGGTGTCAAAACCGCTGTAGACCGTGACCACCGTGGATCCGCTTTGAATGATATCTCCGGTGACTGCGTCAAGAACCGCTTGTGTTAGCTGGTTCTGAGCCGAGATCTCCGGCATTTCGACCTGAATGAAGTCGATGTCTGTTTTGTCGGCCGATTCGAGTATTTTTTCGGACGTGGTTGCAACGATCACAGGCCCAATTGGAGATGCCTTTTTAAACAGCCTAGCCCATGCGACCGGTTTTTCAAGCATGACCAAAATTGCATCCGCTTCGATGGCTTTGGCAAGTTTTACGGCGGCATCAACATGAGCAAAAAATGGCTTTTGGCTCTTAAGTGTTGACATCGATGTGCAAGACCATTGCGGAGTGTGTGAGGGAGTCTTCGGGAACTTAAACCGTGCTTCCGATGAGTATGGTCGGTCAATTTAAGGGCAATTGCTGATTTTTTCAACCAGTCTGAACTAACGAAAATCACCGGAAGCCTGCTTCGGCCGATTTGCGAGGCGCTCAGCGCCCTCTTCATCGGCCAACGTGATCGTCGGGGAAGGCGCAATGCCATTCACATAGTCCTGCCACGCCACAATGTTGCGTCCCAGGGGTTCACCGGTGACACGCTGTAAAGATTCGGCCGCCCGCACCTGGAGTGCGGGGTCACGATCATTCAGTGATAGCGAAAGGGCTTCAACAGAAGAGCGCCCGGGGAAGTTCCCAAGTGCTTCTGTGGCGGCCAGTCGGACGTCGATGTCGGTATCGCTGCCGATCATTTCCTGGAGTTGAGGGACTGCTGATTCGGGCGAGACTTTTTTCCAAGCGGTGATCGCGGCCAAACGAATGTCTCTGTCATTGTCCCGAGAGGCCTTGGCTAGTGTTTCGACGGCCGTCGGGCAATTCAAACGGCCCAATAATTTCACCGCATGCAGTCTCATGAGGAGCACTTTGTCGCGAAAAATAATGTCCGACAGGGCGAGGGCTGCCTCTTCCTGTACATCAATTGACGCATTGGTTGCCTGAGCGACCACCTGTTCCATTCGGCGTTTGCGGGTGAATAGTGTGTCAGCAATCTTTTCTTCTTCGGCCCATTGGCTTCTCACCCACGGGTTGTAGCGTCCGGCCCGCCATAACGGCCCTTCAGCACACCCTGAAAGTTGATATAAAAAACCAATGACCAAAACCAGCATCAGGCAACGCAGCAGCCTGCGCGACGAGTTCAGTGCGGTGGTAACTTTTGAGGAAAAACTACGAGTATTCAAAGGACATACCCCAAGATTGATCTGGACCTTGCAGACAATACAGAAATCGATTGGATGCCAAAAGTGCAATCCCGCTAGCAATCTGGCAATCCTTGCACCATCTGCGTGATTCGGCGAAGAGTCACTTAACCTTGGGGCTACCTAATGAGTATTGAGTGATTGAGTGACAGAATGCTACAAAAAAACACCTGCTACCGTTGGCTTCAAAGCCGGTAGCAGGTGTTATTGGATTTTATCGCAGTCGAACTTTTATTGTGGTCGAACAAAACGGCAACAAAACGACTTGAGGCAGCCTGTTGCGCTGGCCACTAGGCCAAGAGATTAAATCTCCTGATGAGCCTCGGACTCGATTCCCCGGGGCCTGACTTTTCGGCCCTTTTGGTCCTCTTCGTAATACTTGCCAACACCGTAGCCTTGGCCGTACCCGTATCCGTACCCATATCCGTTGTAAGAATATCCGGCACGATAGGCTCCGTAAGTGTACTGGCTACCGTAGCCGGATTGGGCACCGACTCCATTGACAACCAATCCGATACAGTTGGCACCGATGTTGTGGAGCATCTCAGCGGCCCGTTCGGCACTGACTCTGACATTCTTTTTGATACGCAGAGTCAGAATTACGCCATCAACACGTGCCGCAATCGGCCCCGCGTCGGTTACAGCCAACAGCGGCGGTGTGTCGATGATCACAAAGTCGAACTCTTGCCGCAGTTCTTCGATCAGTTCTCTGACCTGTGGAGAAGAACAAAGCTCCGCGGGGTTCTGAGGTTTTTTGCCACACGGCATCAACGTCAGCCCTTCGATTTCTTCGCATTCGTACATGCAATCACGCCATGCAGAACGCCCGCTGAGCACGGTGGCGAATCCTTCGGTGGCCTCGATACCAAATACGGCGTGTTGACGAGGCCTCCTCATGTCTGCGTCAACCAGCAACACGCGTTTGCCGGATTGGGCAATCGAGACTGCCAAGTTTGAGGCCAGCGTAGATTTACCATCACCAGGCGTTGGGCTGGTGACCTGAATCACCGAGTGCTGTTTGCCTTGGGTGTTAAAATACAACGCGGTACGAACCGCCCGGAAAGCCTCGGAGGTCTGTGACTTTGGCCGATGGTAGGTGCAGATCGTTGGTTCAATCGCCGATCCTTCCACTAGGTAGCGTTTGCCTTGTGTGATCACAGGAATATGTCCGATCAACGGAACATTCAGGTGCCGCATGATCTCGTTCGGATTATGGAAGGTCTTGTCAGCCAGTTCGACCAAGCAACCCAAGCCGAAACCAGCCAGTGAGCCAAACAATCCGCTCACACCTAGGATCAGCGGCAGGACCGGCCAAACTTTCTCACCTTTCGCGGCAACCTGAGTCAGTTGAACGCGGTAGCCTTCGTCGTTCGCTTCGTCTTCATCGACAGGGGTGATTTCAGCAAACCGTTTTGTGATCTCTTCCAGCAATGCCTTCAGACTTTGCGTCTTGTCTTCCTGAATCGCGATTTCTTGGTCCAGCTTCTGCATATTTTTTGTGCTGGCCGCGTGAAGATTCTGCTGCTTCAACAAATTTCGAAAATCTTCCTCCAGTGAGCTGATTTGGGTATCTACCAGCTTTCGGTAACTGTCTAGGGCCTCGGCGTCGGAAAGTGGTCTGGCGGATCCGTTGATATTGTCATCATGGTTATCAATTGCATCTTGGAGGCTCGCCTGCATACGCTGGATAATCTTCCGTGCCTGCTTGACCTGCGGATGCCCCTCACCACGACGTTCCCTAATGGCCTCGTATTCGTCCTCGGCGGCGCCGATCCGCAGCCGCAAATTTTCAATCATGCGGGTGCGTGTGCCGGCAGGCTGGATCTCACGGGGCATCTTGCCTTCGCTACGCAATTGCCAGACTACTTGACGAATTCCACCTTCGCCATTTTCAATGGCTGCAAGGATTCGTTCCCTGTCAAGCATCGATCCCTTAAGCAGTTCTTGAGTCTTGGCAAGTTTTTTGGTGACCTCACTGAGCAGGATTTGAGATTGGGAGACGTTCTGTCCGACCATCAGGTTCTGATCGACTTTCAGCCTCCACAGTCGCTTGTACTCCGTGAACTCTTTGTCGTATCGCTTGGTATATTCTTCATCAAACTTTCTCAAGCTTTCGACGATCTCGCTTTTTTTGTCCGAGTACTGTTCAATCAGGTTTAATTTGTAGGTTTCGATGAGGGCATTCAGGATCGCCGGTGAATCTTCGGCACGCGCGTTTTGATAGGTCACTCTGTAAAGTGTGGGTTCATCTCGATCCTGAGAAATTTCCAAGTTATCCTGAATGTAGGTGATCTTGTCTTCGCGCGAAGGGTAGTCGTTGAAGGACTTCAACCCCTCAAGCCGTGGGCGGTCATCGAACATTTTGTTGATGATGATTTCTTGATCCATGAAGCGGTCATGTCGGACACCATCGTCGTATTCGGGGAACATGGTGCCGTTACCGCTACTGACCGGAACGAAACGTTTTTTGGGTTCAATCCTTACGTTGGCTCTGCTCTCATAGATATCAGCGCTCTTTGCGTGGAACAACGTTCCCAAAGCCATTCCGGAAACCAGCCCAAGGAACACCAACCACTTGCGCCGGTTGAGCACTCCCCAAAAATCAAAGCCTGGTTCGTCCTCGACTTCAGGGGCGGCCATCATGAATGGGGATGGTTGTCCCATGCTGTTGGGTTGTCCCATGTTGGGGTTAGAATAGGGGTCCACGAGTTATCCTCCAGTGTGCCAGCGATGTTCTTCGAGTTGATCTGCTGTCAAAATCGCAGATGAGCTATGGAAAAGCCTGTAATAGCATCTTCAGGTTGCTACGGGCAGGATGCAACAACCGTTCGAAACTATAGCAGTTTTCTTTTATTTCTCAATGAAAAACGCTGAAAACATTCCTTTGTTTACATACACTCGTCTGGATTCTCGACACTTTTTGGGGCCATTAATAAGATTTTTATCCGTCGCAACGATCGGCGAAGAATGGTGGACTTTAACGCCAACGTGAATTGAGTCCATCGCAGCGTGCAGCGTTTAGGCGATTGGCAGTTAAAAGCTTACCGTTGGCGATGCTGCCAGCTTCGCTCCGACGCTGGCAGCGTCGCCAACGGATGGCAAATTCCTAACTGCCAGGCGCCTTATCGGCCTGTGACGGCCTCTTTCCTGTTCTTTGGCAGGATATGCCACCTGCTGAACCCCTGACGCCTGAATTGTGTTTTCGGTCGATTCCAGACCCTTACTCGACCAATCGACGGTTTTCCGCATTTCAACACTCGAACTGGTGGCGGGGGATTGCTACATTTGCAGCATGACAACTCCCATGATGAAACAATACCATCAGGCCAAGGAGGCCTGTGGCGACGCCCTGCTGTTCTTCCGCATGGGAGATTTCTACGAGCTGTTCCTAGAAGACGCCGAGGTCGCCGCCGGTTTACTTGGCCTGACGCTCACCAGCCGCGACAAAGCCAACACGGTCCCAATGGCCGGTTTCCCTCACCATCAGCTTGATAGTTATGTGGCGAAACTGATCAAATTGGGGCACCGTGTCGCCGTCTGCGAGCAGGTCGAAGACCCCAAGACTGCCAAAGGCTTAGTCAAACGCGAGATTACCCAGATCGTTACCCCGGGCACCGTCATTGATCAGGCGCTGCTTGAACCGGCGGAAAGCAATTTTTTGGCGGCGATGTGCCCGTCGGAATTCCTTGAAAAGAAAAACACATCGTTCATCGGCATCGCATGGGCCGATGTCTCCACCGGTCGCTTTTATACGACCGCCGTTCCCGCCGATCAGGCGACCGACCTGCTGGACCGAATCGGAGCATCGGAGATCCTAGTTCCGGATAAATTTCGCCATGTAGCCGACGCGCTGGCCGACACTGCCATGATCACGGACCGTCCCAAGTGGAGTTTTCAGTATCCGGCCGCCGAGGATGGATTAAAATCGCAATTGGGTGTGGTGTCACTGGAGGGGTTTGGTGTCGATCAGTTTGGGCCTTGGGCCATCTCGGCAGCCGGAGCCTTGGTCGCGTATCTGAAAGAGACTCAAAAAGAGGCGCTGCTGCATTTCAATTCCATTGGCGCTTTTCACCAGTCTCGATTCGTCGAAATCGATTCGGCCACCTGGCGCTCTCTGGAGGTCAGCCGCACCATTCGCTCGGGCAGTCGCGCTGGATCGCTGTTGGGAGTGATTGACCGCTGTCAGACACCCATGGGCAGCCGGTTGCTGAACGACTGGTTCGCCAGTCCACTGTCCGACAAACAGGGGATTGATGCCCGGCACGATGCCGTGCAGGAATTGGTCAACGCCGAACCACTGCGTTCAGGTTTGTCAACGATCTTTAAAACAATTTTCGACCTTGAGCGGTTGGTCGCGCGGGTTGCTACCGGCCGTCCCAGCCCGCGTGACCTGTCATGTGTCGCCAAAACTCTTGCCAGTATCCCGTCCATCAAAGCGAAAATCGCCGGTCGCAAGAGCGCGGTGCTCAATCGTCTCGAAAGCGAACTGGATCTCTGTGCAGATTTGCGCTCTGTGCTTGAATCAGCCATCGTCGATCCGTGCCCGGCCAATCTCCGTGACGGCGATTTTATCAACAAAGGCTACGATGAAAAACTGGATTCGTTGAGAACACTCGCCGCTGGAGGCAAGCAATGGATCGCTCAGTACCAGCAAAAGATCTGCGATGAAACGGGCATCCCCAGCCTGAAAGTCGGCTTCAACAAGGTCTTTGGTTACTACTTGGAGTGCACGCACACGCATCGCGATAAGGTGCCGGCTGATTTTATTCGCAAGCAAACACTCAAAAACGCCGAACGTTTTATTACGCCCGAGCTAAAAGAGTACGAGGAAAAAGTTCTCTCCGCCGACTCGGAGGCTGAAAATTGCGAACACGAATTGTTTGCTGAACTGCGTGAACTGGCACGGTCGTATACTGCCCGCCTGAAATCCAATGCGGAAATTATTGCCACCTTGGACGCGCTGAATGGACTTGCACGTCTGGCTGTTGAACAAAATTATTGTCGCCCCGAAATTGTCACTGACAGCCGATTGCACATTGTAGAAGGCCGGCATCCGGTGCTGGATGTGGTTCAGCCACTGGGGGCGTTTGTTCCCAACGACACGGTGATCGATGAGGAGCAAGGATATCTGCATTTGATCACTGGCCCCAATATGGCCGGTAAAAGCACCTACATCCGTCAGGTCGCCTTGATTGCACTGTTGGCGCAGGTGGGGAGTTTTGTTCCTGCCAAACAAGCCACGATCGGTATCGTAGACAAAATTTTTGCGCGCGTTGGTGCCAGTGATGAGTTGTCCAAAGGGCAAAGTACCTTCATGGTGGAAATGACCGAAACGGCACGCATTCTCAATACGGCCAGCAATCGCTCGTTAGTGATTTTGGATGAGATCGGGCGCGGCACCAGCACTTACGATGGTGTCTCGTTGGCTTGGGCGATTGTCGAATTTCTCCATGACCAGATTGGCTGTCGCACGCTGTTTGCAACCCACTACCACGAGTTAACATCGCTGGAAGATGACTTCAAAGGCGTGGCCAATTTCAATGTCGCGGTGCGCGAGTGGGAAGAGAAAATTGTCTTCCTGCACAAGATTGTGCGCGGTTCGGCGGATAAGAGTTATGGAATTCACGTCGCCCGCCTAGCGGGCGTGCCGCAGTGGGTCAATCGCCGTGCAGAGGATATTCTGAAACGGCTGGAGGGTAAGAATGATGTCGAGGAGAATCGGGAGGTGATCCGCAGTGGAGCGTCCTCCAGTAATGCCGCAGGGATTCAGATGACATTGTTTGGGGTTCAGGATCATCCTCTGATTGAAAAAATTAAACAGCTGGACCCCAACCAGCTTACGCCCCTGCATGCCCTTGAAATGGTTAACCAGTGGCAAACGGAACTGAGCGACGGGGAGCTGAGCGACGGCGACACTCCGTAATGCAGGCGTCTTGGTTGCCCAATCACGTACTGTAAAACGCCGGTAAACCCAGATGCATTCCAGTGCGCTGGCAGGTCAGCTCCGTCTTTTTCCGCAATCCCCTTTCAGAAATAGAAAATGGACTTCTTCGACCAAAAATCCGTCGCCCAAAATATCTCGGCGTCACATCAGCTTTCCGCTGCTGCTGTCACAGCGGCAATCAAGTTACTCGAAGAGGGCAATACGCTCCCCTTCATTGCGCGTTATCGCAAAGAAGCCACCGGCGGGCTTGATGAAATCGCCTTGCGCGCCATCGAAGACGAACTGGGACGCGCGAAAACACTGGCCACACGCAAGAAATCGATCCTTGCTGCGATCCAGGAGCAGGGGGCGTTGACGGACGAGCTGCGAACGCAAATCGTTGCTTGTCAGGAAAGAGCGCTACTGGAGGATCTTTATCTGCCTTGGAAAAAGAAACGCCGCACCAAAGCCACCATCGCGCGCGAAGCGGGGCTTGGCCCGCTGGCGGAATTGTTGATCGCTCAGGAGCGCATCGGCAAAACCAAAAAGGCGATCCTGGCTCCCTACATTGATCCCCAAAAAGACATCGCAACTGCCGAAGCAGCGCTGGAGGGGGCCGGGTATATCATTGCCGAATCCTGGACGGAGGATGCTGAGTTAAGGTCGTGGCTGCTTACGGAGATTAACAGTGGCAAAGTTACCTCGAAGGTCAAGCGTGGCAAGAAAGAAGCTGGAAAGAAGTTCGAAAATTACTACGATTTTTCGGAGCCGATTAAACGCATCGCGGCGCACCGTTTTCTGGCCATTCGGCGCGGGGCCGATGAAGGGTTCCTCAACCCCGATATTGAGGTGGATGAAGAGTACTTTCTGCGGCAGCTCAAGCGACGGTTGGTGGTCAATCGTGATTTCGAGTTCTTTCACGAACTGTTGACGTTGGTAGAGACAGCGTGGAAGAAGAACCTGCTGCCCGCAGCGTCCCAGGCGGTGATGGCCGATTTAAAAGAGAAATCGGAAGCCGAGGCGATTGAAGTGTTCGCGCGTAACATGCGTGACCTGTTGCTGGCTCCACCGGCCGGCAAGCAGGTCACGATTGGACTGGATCCCGGCTTTCGAACGGGGTGCAAGGTCGCGGTTGTCGATCAGACGGGCAAGTTTCTGGAAAACGCGACGATCTATCCGACAGCGCCAAAAAATGACACCGCGGGTGCGTCCAGCAAGTTGCTACAGTTGATCAGGAAGCATCACGTCACGTTAATCTCGATTGGCAACGGTACCGCGTCACGCGAGACCGATATATTTGTGGGGCAATTGATCAAACGCGAAAATCTGGCGGTAACCAAAGCCGTGGTCAGCGAATCTGGCGCATCGATCTATTCGGCCAGTCAGGCGGCCATTGACGAATACCCGGATCTTGACGTTACCGTGCGCGGGGCAATCAGTATCGCCCATCGCTTACAGGATCCACTGGCGGAACTGGTCAAAATCGATGCCAAATCGATCGGAGTTGGGCAGTACCAACACGATGTCAATCAACCGGAACTGAAACGGGCGCTGGACCGGGAGGTTGAATCGTGCGTGAACATGGTGGGCGTCGAACTGAACACTGCCAGTCGGCACTTGTTGGCTTACGTCGCCGGAATTGGCCCCAAAACGGCCGATCGCATCGTAGCCTATCGAGATACGATTGGTGTGTTTGATCGAAAAAAGCAACTGCTGAATGTGCCGAAGTTGGGGCCCAAGGTTTTTCAGCAGGCGGCCGGTTTCCTGCGCGTCGCTGATGGCAAAGATCCATTGGATAATTCCGCGGTGCATCCAGAGTGCCATGCGTTGGTGAAAAAGATGGCGGCCACGCTGGATATGAAAGTCGATCGGCTGTTGGGAAACCGTTCCGCGATTGCCCGACTGCAACCGGGAGAGTTTGTGGACGACCAATTTGGCGAACCGACGATCAAGGATATTCTTGCCGAACTTGACAAACCCGGTCGCGACCCGCGCAGTCAATTTAAAGCCGTCAAATTTGATGATGCGGTCAACGACGTTTCGGACCTGCGTGAGGGGATGCGGTTGCAGGGGCAGGTGACCAACGTGACTAATTTCGGAGCCTTCGTCGATATTGGCGTGCATCAGGATGGTTTGGTTCACGTTTCCCAGATGGCAGACCACTATGTTCCTGATCCGGCCGAGGTGGTTTCAGTGAACGATATTGTCAATGTGTGTGTCGTTAGCATTGATGAAAAGGGCAAACGCATCAGTTTGTCGATGAAAGCGTGAGAGACCCGACGGGCTGAGGTTGAATCGGGAACTTACGATCCATTTCAATTTGCGAATCGTTTAGATTTGGGTTATCTTGGCGGTGGCCTTGTGCCTCCATCGCTCTCCCTTGATTCCTTCATCAGGTAAACCATGATCTGTTTTCTTAAGCCAATTCTCTTTACGGTTCTGGCGGTCTTCTGTTTTGCGAATGAATCATTCGCCAAGTTAAAACTGGGTTCACCTTTTGGCGATCACATGGTTTTACAGCACGATCAACCCGTCAAAATTTGGGGATGGGCTCAGGCAGGCGAATCGGTTTCTGTCACCATCAAGGATCAAACGACAACGGCAATTGCCGGCGATGACGGAAAGTGGAAGATGCAGATGGCGGCCCCCGGACTGGGCGAACCATTTTCGGTCAAAATCGCAGGTGCGGCTGAGTCAATCCAGTTGGCTGACGTGGTGGGTGGTGAGGTTTGGGTTTGCGGTGGCCAATCCAATATGGAATGGTACGTCAAGAATTCAAAGGATGCTGACGCCGAAATCGCGGCTGCGCGTTATCCCATGATTCGCCTTTTCAATACCCCGCACCGCACCAGCCTGGTTCCCAATGACGAAGTCGGTAATTCAGGATGGCGCGTTTGCTCACCCAAGACGGTCGGCGATTTCACTGCTGTTGGTTATTACTTTGCACGGGAGTTGCACAGGGAGTTGGACATTCCGGTCGGGTTGGTCAGTTCCAACTGGGGTGGAACAATCATTGAGGCGTGGATTAGCGGTTCCTCACTAAAGACGCACGCGGACTTCAAGGCCCGTGTTGAAGAGATGGAACAGGTTGGGGAAGATCCGCAGCACGATAAAACGCTGGCCATGAAGGTGGATGCATGGATGAAGAACTATCGCAAAATGCAACGCGTACCGGCTGAAACATGGCAATCCGCCGCGCTGGACGACTCTGGTTGGGGACAGCAGAAATTACCCGCCCACGAATTGGTAAAACTGGCGATTTTCTTGCTTGGAGTGGTAATCGTAACTAATATTCGAAAAGGGCTTTTCAGTCGATGAGGTGTGCAT
>CALCJM010000122.1 GCA_937967505.1 uncultured Pirellulaceae bacterium
TTGAGCCGATGTCTGTTGAGTGGCTTGGGACAGTCGTTTTTTCCATTTGTAGAAAGTAGCTGGGGAGAGCTGATGTTTCCGGCAGTAGGCATTCACCGAAAGGTTGGAGCTATTTTGGTCGGTCAGTGTGGCTTGCCAGAATTTTTCGTCCCGGCGGATTCGATCTTTCATTTCGTTCCTCGATTTCAAAAGCAAAAGCTTTCAAAATAAGGCACCCGTCAAGATGTACTTTAAAGAACGCTCACCCCTCTTTAGCGATTTCCCGATGGTCGTTCTTTTTGTATATTGATTCCTTCCAATACTTCAATTTTTTTGGCTGGGAATCATGACTACCAAACCGGAAAAGAAACTTACCCTGCGCGATAAACTTTCCCGTTTGACCTATCTTCAAGCCGTCAAATTACTGGGCGACGAGGGGAAACAACTGATCATGCAGGGGGGCAAGTTCGAAGTGAATATCGAACAGCAGGTTTACCTGCGCGGCGATCTCTTTCAGCTAAAGATTCCCGTCGATGGTCAAGGGAATTCGGCTAACGCTTCGATCACAATGATGGCTGAAGCGCGGAATCGGCTGAAATGGAATTGCACGCTTTGCAATGGCCCCTGCGAACATGTCGGTGCGGCACTCTCTTTGATCCTTGAAGAAAAAATGACCCTTGGACTGTCGAAGCCGCCCAAAGAGCGCGTCCCTGTGGAAAGCCTTTCCGAAGACGAACTGGTGAATCAGGCAATCGCGGATCGAAAGAAACGGGCCAAGGAAGAAAAATTCAAACTCACGTCCGCCACCCCCAAAAAAGCATGGGGAGCCTATACACTGACCAGCAAAGCGTCCGGTAAAACTTACGAACTGTCGATTCGCGGTACGGATCCCGGTGATTCCTATTGCTCCTGTCCGGATTTTCGCAAAAACACGCTGGGAACCTGCAAACATTTAATCTACGCAATCGGACGCATCAAAGCGAAATTCCCTTCAAACAAACGACGCAAATACAAATCGAAAGAGTTTACCCTGTCGCTGGATTTTCGGTCAGCCAGTGGCGGAGCATCTTCTCCGCTGGCGTTGCGCTTGGCTCCTCCGCACAGGCTAAATGACGATGCGGCAAAGGTCGCCGGCAAGTTGCTGGGCAGATCTACGTCCGATGTCACCGGTCTGGTTCGCCGCATTAGCAAGCTGGAAAAGGCCGGTCATCAGGTCAATATTTTTCCTGACGCGCTGGAGTACATCGACCAGCAGCTGCATCAGAAACGGATGGAATCGCTGGTTTCTGAAATTCGCCAGCAACCGGCAAAACATCCGTTGCGAACCACACTTCTAAAAACGGAATTGTTGCCGTACCAGATGGACGGAATCGCGTTTGCCGCCGGTGCTGGCCGGGCGATTTTGGCAGACGACATGGGGCTGGGCAAAACAATTCAGGGAATTGGCGTGGCCGAACTGTTGGCGCGCGAATCAGGTATTCGCAAAGTGCTGGTAATTTGCCCGACCTCCCTTAAAAGCCAATGGGCAGCCGAAATCCAGCGGTTCTGTGACCGCGATTGCCAACTTGTGTTGGGTGGGTTTGAAGAGCGGGCCCGGCAGTACGACAACGATGCATTTTTTACGATTTGCAATTACGAACAGGTGCTACGTGACCTGATGGCAATCGAACGCACGCGCTGGGACCTGATCATTCTTGATGAAGGCCAGCGCATCAAGAACTGGGAAGCAAAAACGACTCAGACGATCAAAAGCCTTCAATCCAGATACGCGCTGGTCCTTTCCGGTACGCCACTGGAGAACCGGTTAAGCGAACTCTTCAGCGTCGTTCAGTTTGTTGACGACCGACGGCTTGGCCCGGGTTTTCGTTTCTTCAACAAGCACCGCATCGTTGACGAACATGGCAAAGTGTTGGGCTATAAGAATCTGGCCGAACTACGCCAAACGTTGACCCCAATCATGTTACGGCGAACACGCGATCAGGTGCTTAAACAGTTGCCACCGCGCACCACCGAGATCCTTCGCATCACCCCCACCGAGGAGCAAAAATCGATCAACGATGCCAACATGCGGATCGTGGCCCAGATCGTCCGCAAGGCGTACTTCACCGAAATGGATTTTCTCCGTTTGCAGCGTTCGTTACTGGCGGCGCGGATGGCTGCCGACAGTACCTTTCTCAATACCAAAGAGGATCCATCCTACTCCAGCAAACTTGAACAGCTGGAGGAGTTGCTGGTTCAGCTGTTCGAGGACGACAGCCGCAAGGTCGTGTTGTTCAGCGAATGGACCACGATGCTAAACCTGATCGAAAAGATCCTCAATCGTCACAAACTGCGGTTCGTCAGGCTCGATGGCAAGGTGCCTCAGAAGAAGCGCAAGATGCTGGTCGATGAATTTCAGACAGATCCCGATTGCAAGCTGTTCATTACAACCAACGCGGGATCCACCGGTTTAAATCTTCAGGCGGCCAACACAGTGATCAACGTGGATTTACCGTGGAACCCGGCGGTACTGGAGCAGCGCGTCGCGCGTGCCCACCGGATGGGCCAAAAGAATCCAGTCCACGTGTATCTGTTGGTAACCCAAGATACGCTGGAGGAGCAGATGCTTGTATCGCTGGATGACAAACGCAATCTTGCCCTAGCAGCGCTGGATGTCGATTCGGAAATCGATACGCTGAAGATGGTCAGCGGTATGGAAGAGATGAAACGTCGGTTGGAGATCCTGATCGGGGCCAAACCTGAAGCATCAGTTGATGAATCAATGCGCGAGGAGGCCTTATCCGGAAACAGGTCACTGACGCAGGAAATCGAACATCGCGACCGTGTGGCATCGGCCGGTGGCGAAATGCTGGGTGCGGTCTTCAATTTTCTGGGTGAACTGGTCAGCCAATCCCCCGAATCAACGGTCAAACCGGACGTTCAAATCGTCGAACAGGTGCGCGAGGGTTTGTCCAATTGCATCGAAACCGACGCCACCGGCCGCCAACAATTGAAGGTGACATTACCCAACGAGGACGCTTTAAAGAATCTGGCCACGACGCTGGCGACGCTGCTGGTCGGCGGAGCAGGAAAACCATAGACCCTCGGAACAAAAAGAAACTGGCTCCTGAACCGAGGTACCGCAAGCGCGAGAAGAATTACAAACGGATCCTCATCAATGGAAAAAAAGCATCGGTCATGCCATGGAGAATAGCTATCATGGAGACAGCTACAGATATAATCGCACCGATTTTGGAACGATCAGGTATTTTTTCGGTTTTGTCGAACAACTTTGAACTCAATACGATTGACAAACGTAACGATAGAGTAAGATTAAAATTGTCGGGTCGTCGGGACGCTAATGGTTCTGGCATCAGTAAATGCGAAACAGTCGCTATACAACATGGTTTTTGCTTGGCTATCTGGCCCTGCTATTGAATTTTGGGCCCTCCGCGCACCAAGCGGACTTCTTTGGCCTCCACTCCCATGAGCCCTCTGATTCCACGTGCCACTCTTACTTTGATTGGTCCGGTTTCAGCATTTTCAACGGTTGCTGTTGCCACCACCATCACGAAACACAGTCTCCATCGGAAGCCACAGCTGAAGCCGAAATGGCCTTGCGGCCTGATACCGGCTGTTTCGACTGTTTGCTCTGTCAGTATTTTGACCATCTTTACGCGGTCGATACATCAACCTTTTTCAATCTGGAAGAAACGCCAAATTGTGAGTCCTTCCCGATAACGGTTGATTCGGTTCTGTTGCACTCTATTGAATGCTCGGCTCGTGGCCCGCCTGCATTCTTCTTTGCTTAGTTCTGGTTTGAGTCATTCACCCCACCGATTTATCGGGGTAGGTGAACTCCAGACTATCTTTCTGCGAAACTTCCATGATTCATAGAGTCAAACGACTTTGTGCCCATTGGGGTTTTACGTTTCACTCATACGACCGGATAGCATTCTCTACTTTGCTGTCAGCGTTAGCCATTACAGCTTCGGATATCGCGGCTTCGGGCATCGCAGCTTCGCGTGGATTCTCCATGTTTGGCGTGTTTGGTTGAGTGATTGATTGTCAGAAATAATCCTTGAGGGCAAGCGCGCTGTTCAGACGATCCGCTGAACCAACGTCTGCCGCGCCGGTGCTCTTACTTTTAAGACATCCTGATTTTGGACCACCCTAATGTTAAACCTGCTCAAGCGGCTCGCGCTCAATTTTTTGAAATTCGCCAATCGTGACTTTTGTCCGGGTGCGAACCAGTACACCCGTTGGATCAAGCAACCGATTGGTTGGGTGGTCGGTGCGATCATGTTTTCGATTCTGGTAGGGCTGTTCGTTGGACCACAAGGCTATATCCTTGCATCCGCGTTTACAGCACTTTTGATTCTGGGGCTGGTTTGGCCATGGTTATCGATGCGCGGTATTCGCTGCACGGCAACGATGCCCGATGGTCAACTTTTGGAAAATAAGGCATTTGAAATCACCTTCAGAGTTCAAAACTACTGGCCCATTCCTGTTTTTGGCATGATGGTCAAAGGGGATTTCTTGCAGGAATTGAGACCGGGTGAAGCGCCAGTCGTGTTTTCCTTGCGGCGCATTCCCGCCCTTGCTGATACCGAATTTCGAATCCCGATCACGGCGCGACGACGAGGCGTTTTCCCCAGCGGAGAGATCGAAATTGTCAATGGATTCCCGTTTGGAATTACTGAAGTCGCTCGTGGCGTGACAGTTTCCCGATTGACGACAGTTTGGCCAACCTGCGAAGCACTTGAAGGTCAGCTTGATTCGATATCTGGGATTCAAAACATTTGGGGAAGCCTCTGTGATCGGTCAGGCATTGATGGCGATACGATTGGAGTGAGAAACTGGCAGATTGGTGATCGTCTAAAGAATATTCACTGGGCTCAATACGCTCGATCCTGCCGATTAATGGTCCGCGAGCGACAGACGTTGATGTCGGCACCTGTTTTGGTCATCCTTGATTTGTCACCTGAAAATCACATCGGTGCAGATGTCCAGAACAGTTATGAATGGGCCATTCGCCTTGCGGCATCTGTTTGCTGGAAACTCCACCAAAACCACAGTGACATTCAAATCATCGTATCCGGCCTTGATTTGCCTGACAGCCAGCGCATCGACAACCGTTGCGGTATTGACCGGCTGATGGATGCACTTGCCAGTCTACCGACAATGTGCGCGGCCACACCTGCTGCCACCCCCGCGCGGTCAAGTCACATTCCCGTTCCGGGAAACGGGTGCGTGCTTCTTGTTGGCACCAATCGGTCAGAACATAGCGGCTGCGCATCTCTAAAAAGCATCCTGATTGATCTGGAAGGCTTGGGGTGGGGTGATGAACTATCCAAACAGAACTCGGAGGGCTGTAAACTCCAAACGCAATCGAGCGTATTGGTGACCGCTCCCGGGCTGAGTGCTGTCGATCTCAAGAACGATTGGAGCCGGAGCTTCTCCAATGCAACCGTTTAATCACAAATCCGGATTTCAATTCAACGATTTAGTCAGTCGATCGTCGGCCAGCTGTGGGGGGATCGTGCCGGCAATACTTGCCGTGTTGGTCTTGCAATACTTTCGGATCGACCAACATCGCAGTCTGGCGCTGATGTACAGTGAAATTGCATTTATTGCAACGGTGACAGTTTCGTTGTGCTTTTTCATCAACAACCGTGTAGCCAAGAACAGAGAGCACCTAAATCAAATTCGGGCGATTTGCATTTCTCAGTTAGGCACCGTGGTAATCATAGCGGCATTTCTTACCTGGCAATTTATTGCCAGAAGGTTTGGCCTTGGTGATGCAAACGAGATTGTTGTTTTGGTTGCATTGCAATATTTGGCATTTTTCCTCGCGCTGATTGACTTTGTTCCGGGCTACGATCGAGCGAGCCTAGTGTTGAGTGGTGCACTGGTCTTCTTCGTATGTTGTATGACACAGCGTTTTGAGATCTTTGTTCTGGCTAGCGCGTTTACCGTGATCGCACTCTGGAATTTACTTGGCCTCTATTGGAGCCGGGTTGATTCGAAGGCGATCGACGGGCAATCAAAGTTGCTTTCGATTCACGGTTCCTCAATCGCCCTCGCAAGTATGTTGATGTTACTGGGCGTTGGGCTGGCCAGTTTGATCCCCATGTCAGATGCGGCGACTGCCTTGCAAGGCTATATGCCATTTTCGGGTGGCGAAGATGGTTACGAGGACGAATTTGCCCGTGATGGCATTGGCGATGGAGAGATGCTCACCGGCGGTAACAATGCAACCACCACCGGGCCCGTGGATACAGATCAATTTATTGAAGATCACAAGCCCTCGCTCTATGATGTGCTATCCGAAAAGTACGATGGTCCCATTGTCAAAAAACGTCGGAACCGCGCGGTTCCTCTGGACGCGGTTGCCAAACACCTGCACGATCTCAAACAGTCTGAAATGGCAGGCAAGACATTCCGCACCATGCGAAAGGCAGGTAAGCCAGCCGACAAGAAAGTAGAGAACAGAATTACCGATGCATTATTTTTCGTTGAAGGATCTGTTCCGGCCCGATTTGCAATAACACACTTCCAGCATTTTGATGGATGGGACTGGACATCGATCAAATCGAATTCGGCGACACCAAAGCCACCGAGAATCAGCCTGACAAAGCAGCAAAGTGGCAAATTTGTGTTCGCGCTGGCACGTCCCCGAAAAACGTACCTTCCCGGCAGCAGGATCCACCGCCTGAAGATAATGAGACTGGAGTCCAGCAGCCTTCCGATGGTCTCAGTCCTGGATTCGTGGCATATTCCGCATGTTAACCAGGCGAGTTTCTTCAACTGGGACGATCACGGCCAGATTCAATTTGACGGCGATCTGATTCCGTCACAGACCGTGATCGACATGAAAAGTCTCGCGCCAAACTATCACATTATGCGGGACCGGCAAAATTGGCGACGGCGTCAAGGATCGTCACATCCATTGATTCAAAATTCAAATGCCACCAGCAGACCGGAAGAATTTGGTTCGCCATACCTACAGTTACCCTCAGGCGTGCCGCCAGCGCACAAGAGGGTAACGCTCGACGGCGCAAGCACGAAAACGGATCACAGCGCAGGTGGTGACCGAGAACATAGCAAGCAGCCATCCATCGATTCCCTAGTTGATCAATGGATCGAGGGGATTGATTCAGACTGGAAGCGGGTTGAATCGATCGTACGTCATGTGCGAAATGATTTTGCGCTCAATGACGCCTGGCAGGCAGACCCGACCGTCACCAGCAGTGTCGAACAATTTATTGAACAGCGGGGCGGTCCGGGATATATATTTGCCACGGCCTGTGCGATGGCGCTTCGAACGGCAGGATACAAAACCCGTTTAGCCAGTGGATTCATTGTCCGGGAAGATGATTTTGATCGGGTATCGAAACAGTCCGTCGTATCGGGAGACAGCTTTCATATGTGGCCCGAAGTTTGCTTGGACGATCGAATCTGGATCGCGGTAGAGCCGACGCCGGGCTATCCAAATCCATACAGTGTTGAAACGGTCTGGCAAAGGTTTGTCGTGGCGGTGTTTTCACTTCTCGGATGGATCTACCGGCATCCACTTCTGACCGTTGCTGTCTTGCCACTTGCAACACTTACCATTGCGTTTCGGCTCCGACTTGTGACCGTTGGCTTGTGGTGGTGGTGGCACGCGGTCCGTTTATGTTGGCCGCGCGGACTTCTTTCAGCCACCCGCAGGCTGATCGACGCAAGGTTCTGGGCTGCCGGTATCGCGCGCCCGACATCACAGACGATTGTGCGCTGGTACGCGCAGGTGGAGCCGAATTTGCCCGGGAAGTTCTTCGAACTCTGGAATGCGCAGAATTTCAGCGAATCGACACCAAGGGCCGGCAATGACATTCTGATTGCCAGCTGTCACGAACAAGTGCAACTACTAACGTTCCGGAAAATTAGACGACACACTTACAAAATGGAAATGGTGAAGGTTGATGATCTTTAAAACAAAAACACAGGGCAGTGAGAAACTGTATGAATTGAGGACGCGGCTCAACGAGGCATTGGTAGGAAAGATCGATGTCGTCGAAATGGTTATCGCCTGCATTCTTGCAAGGGGGCACCTACTGTTTGACGATTTGCCCGGCCTCGGCAAGACCACACTTTCCAAGGCATTAGCCAACTCGATTGGGGCAAAATTCGCGCGAGTACAGTGCACACCTGATTTGTTGCCCAGTGACATTTCCGGTTTCAATGTCTACAACCAGAAGACTCAGGAATTTGAATTTCGGGAAGGCCCCGTGTTCTCCGAACTCTTATTGGCAGATGAGATTAATCGAGCGACTCCACGTACACAAAGCTCCCTTTTGGAGGCGATGGCCGAACGCCAAGTAACGATTGACAACCAAACCATGAGTTTGGCCAGCACGTTCCTAGTGATTGCGACGCAAAATCCAATCGAAAGTCACGGTGCCTATCCCCTACCGGAAGCGCAGCTGGACCGTTTCGCGATTAAGCTGAGTATTGGTTATCCTGCCCGGCAGGATGAAATTGAGATGTTGGGCCAAAACATAGGACAGGGGAAAGAAACCACTGTAGTGGCTCCCGTTCTTCACCTTGAAGAGCTACAGCGCATGCAGGCTGAGGTTCAGCAAATAGAAGTCAAAGAAAACGTGCGCGGCTACCTTGTAGATTTGGCGATCGCGACTCGAAACCATGTCGATATCGCTGTCGGTCTCAGCCCGCGTGGTTTAATCACGTGGCAGCGCATGGCCCAAGCCTGGGCATATTTACAGAAACGTACTTTTGTCATCCCGGATGATATCCAAACAGTTGCCAAGCCCGTACTGGGCTTGCGTATCTCTGGAACACAGCAAATGGCGGAACGGGTTGTCGAGGAAATCATTAATTCAGTCGAATTACCGGGTTCGTAATCCAAAACACCTAAGACTAAGAACTTAAGGCGAAAAGCAATGAAACGAATAGAAACGATCCATTTCAACACAGCAGCCTGTGGCTTGTTCACTCTGGCCTGCGCAGTTGCGTGGTCTTTTGTGGGGTGCGATTTGGGGAACCCAACCAGAAAAGTGACCACAGCCTCCACCCATTCAGGTGACCGCGAAAACCTCCCGAAGCTCTCGCTCCACCGGCCATCAACCTGTGGCGGAACCCTACTGCGAATGAAGGAACTGGTCGAGACGATTACTGCCGACAGCGCGCTGCCGCAACCGCTGAAATACAAAGTGCGCGAGGTGATCCATGGCACCGGTGCTGCGGCACATTCGCACTATTACCGAATAAGCGACGATGGGCTACAAATCGACAAGGAACACGACGACGAACATGAACATGAACAGATAGAGAGTTCAGAGAAAATTCATGAAGTTGAAGTTGGACCGTACACGGAGATGCTTGACCTTGCCCGGTGGCTTCCTCGTGCAGCCGCCGATGCTGACATTAACGAAAAAACCTGGAACAAAATCAAGGCGACTTCGCTGGAGATCGCTGAAAGCTTGAGTGCGATTGAAGCCGAATCGTCTAATGACAAGCGGCGGAAGATATTTCATGCAAAGGCCATCCGCTTTCATAGTTTAATTGAAGGCCTAGAAGACAGCTTGGCAACACCAGTCGAAACAACAACACCAGGGAAGGCTGAATAAAATGATGGAGTACTACCTTGCCGGTGCCGGCCTGCGTCTGTTTCAAACGATCGTCTACGCATCCCTGTGGATCGTGATTGGCTGCTTCATCACGGCTATTTTTCGCCGAATGCTGGGCGCACGGCAGGTGCGAAAGATCTTTGCCGACGAAACTCGTTACGGGTTACTGATGGGTTGGCTGATCGGAATGATATTGCCGGTGTGTTCGCTGGGAGTGATCCCGATCGTGCGAGAGCTTCACCGGTCGGGAGTCAAACGCGGAACGATTGTCGCATTTGCGCTGACGGCTCCTCTGTTTAATCCAATGTCGATTCTGTACGGGCTGACACTTTCTGATCCGATCGCTATTCTTTCCTTCTCATTATGTGCGCTGGTGATCGTCAGCTTCGTTGGCTCCATGTGGAACCGGGTTGGAAAAGTCGAACAGGACATTCCGGATTTAATGACGGTTCCCACTGCCGGACTCCGGCGATCGGCGGCACTGTTCTATTCGGCGTGCCGGGAGTTGTTCAGTCCATCTTTGATCTACATCGCGATCGGAATTACTGCTTCGGTCACGATTGCCACTCTAATTCCAAAAGGCCAGTTGCAGCACGAGGTCGAATACGGCAACCCCTTCGCCCCGATCGCGGTCGCGTTAATCGCAACTCCCATTTATTCAACCCCGTTGCTGGCGATGAGCCAAATTGGCGGGATGTTTCAACATGGCAACTCAATTGGAGCCGCGTTTTCCCTGCTGATTCTTGGAGCAGGTGCAAATGCGGGTTTGCTTGGATGGATCGCAAAAACGTACGGCATCAAGAGATTTTTGTCCTTCTATTTATGTTTATGCATCATCACTGTGGGGTTGGCCTACATCATCAACGAGCCCCTTTACCCAAAAGGAGTGGAGCCGGCAGGGCACACCCATGCCTTTGATATTTATACCCATCCCTTCGATAAAAGCCAGGAGGGGCTATTGGCACTTGCCAGTTCACAAAGCGCAGATTTTTGGATCGCCAATGAATTCGGTGGAACCATTTTGCTTTGCCTGATGTTCTGCATTGGTTCCGTGCTGACACTGGTCGAAAAGAAAGTAGATATTCAGCTGTGGCTGCTGGCAGAACCAACATCAACGTCACGTCTGGAGCGTGAAATTCCGGGTTGGGTACTGGGAGTTATTTCGATCAGCGGTTTGGTGGTCGCCAGTGTTGTCGGATGCTTCATCTATTACCCTGCACCCAAGACCTTATTCCGGGACTTGTCTGCCGTGAACGCGGAAGCTGTAATTTCCGCAAAGACCCGACAATGGGAGGCCGCAGACAAGTGGATTCGATACTGCGATGATCTCTCCCGCCGGCTGGAAGTGGGTGTTTATTTGCGGAACGGCTCGATCGGTGAATTTCAACACGCGAAAGCAAAGACCTATCGGGAGAAACTGGACGACCTGAAAATGGCTGTCGATTTGCGAGACGAAAATAGCGCTGAAAAAACGGCGATGGACGTATCAAAAGCTTATCTGCGTCTTTCTGCTTCCTTTCAAGACTTGACCCCCGCTGCGAACGGGCAGTAACTATCGCGCGCAGGCACATGGGCAGCAATTCTCAATGCGAACTTTGAAACCATTGCCGTATAGCTGCCTGGACTGTTTCTGTCGGGATAAATTCCTGTTCGAGTCGGCCGTTGGGCTGATTCAAAAGGCGTTTGTACAAACTTTTTTCGACTTGATAGAGGCCTGTTGAGGCCTCGGCTCCGGCTGCTACCGGTTCGTGCACTGCTGAATCGATGTGAGCGTCGAAGGTTGCTTCATCCATCAATAAAGCCGTCAGTGACGGCAGGTTCTCGCGCGCCTCAGCCAGAAACTGTAGTCCCCAAGTGTCGATGTCGCCCCAGTAGCCGACCTGTCGATTGCACAAGCAAGGATTGCTGGTCCAGCCTAAATCAAAACCCGCCCCAAGAATTGCGATCGTGTCGGCAAGGTCCGGTAATTGGTGCAAACAGCTTTCATTTTCAATAATCAGGACGCGCTCGCCAGGTAAATCCGCTGAAGCCAGCTCGGCACTGCTAACGCGCTGTTTTTGAAAGGGCAATAAATTGCCATCCATATCCACCAACAACAACCAGTGGTCTCCCTCAAAAAACGCACCCAGAAAAACTTCCAATCCTAATCGACTGACCTCGTCATCAAAACGAACATCCAGTAAACGCGTAACCAAAGACGCGTTGCGTTCGAAAAATTTGGTATCAATCCCTTCGACCGAAAGCGTACGCAAAGGGCGTCCTTTGGCGTAGCCGGGTTCCAACACCAACGCCAATCGCGCCGCCTGGATTACTTCGACCAAGGGTCTACCACGCCATAGTGATCGACGACGAATAAACAGCGAGTGAAAAATCGCATCGGTTTGCTCGACCAAATTTGCCAATGTCTCAAATTCGGCGCGCACCAGTGAATCGCCACAGGCCTTCACCCAATCCGTCGGCCGATCGAGCCGCCAATAGCGTGGAACTTCCACAGGTTCGGCCGTGGCGCGATAGGAAACCGAATCCCAAACGACCTGCCCGATCGAGATGTTCCGCCATGCTTGCACATGTCGCATGACAGCATCGAGATCGGATCGCATCACCGAAGGGCTGGGTTTACCAATCGCAATGTCCACTGGCCAGACCGTCGCCCCGCCCAGCAACCGGGACTCGCGCAATAACCGACTGTCCCATTGATGGCGCAGCTTCTGTATCAGTTCAGCAGGTGATTTCATTCCCATCGGCATCACGAGACTTTTGAATCGTCAGTAAATTCACGGGGCTTTGCGTCGATGTCACCCCGGCACCCCGTAATCGCCAGTTCTCTAACCGTCGCCCAAACAAATAACACGCGCGTCTCAGCCTGCGTCATCCTCTTTCCGTCCCCGTGCCAGCCCCTCGAGTTTTTCCCACGAGATCGAGGCAAGGCTGGCGCGTTTCCCGGGCCGCTGCACGCAGATGACCTTGCGTGTGTGCTGTTTCAGTAACCCGATTTCTTTATTCGGGGTCACGAAAATCGGATGTAAACCAAAAATTCGCAATGCCTCGATGATGCGCGTGGCGGCCGACGGTGAACTTTTGGAAAACGCCTCGTCCAACACCACCGTTCCATATAAAGGTCGTGTCGCTTCGGTTGGACAAAGTGCGTAGCTGAGCGACGCCGTCAGGATATGGCTGGCCATCAACTCTTTTTCGCCGCCGCTTCCGCTTTGTGAACCGGTGCGCGGCGGGCTACGATCGCCGGTTTGGCGATCGACCTCCACCACATAAAACTCCAACCGATACCGCGGGTCGAGCAAAGCGCGCGCACCTTGCAGGCGTCGGCTTTCACCAGCTTCACGCAAGATCTCAATCACCTCCCGCAAAGCCTTAAAATGGCTCTCACCCTCGTCATCCTTTAACGCTCCACTGCGCAGTCGTCGCTGTGCAGTCTGCAGCGACCGCAAACGCTCATGCTTGATCCGTTGTGGTTGAAGCTGCAAATAGCGGCCAGCACGAAAGTCAACTTTCAACAACGTACGGTTCAGGTCGTCGATCCGGTGTTCGATGGCATCAACCTCTTCATCAATGCCGGCCAGCAACTGTGTCACCCCCTGATCGGAAGATTGGTTTAGGTACTGTAGAAACCGTTTCAGTTTCTCAGGCAACGCTTCTTCTGTCAGCACCTTCAAACGAGTCAAATACTCCGGCACGTCTTCCAGATCCGATCCAACGTCGGTGAGCGCCCCCGTGTCCACGCGCTTCGCGCCCTCCATCAGTCGCACAATTCTCTTTTCCTGATCAGTTATCCGCTGTAGTAAACTGGCAACCTGTTGGTCAATTCCAGATTTTGCCGCGCGTTCCTCGTCGTCCAGACGTCCGGCATCCCAATCCTCGACCACCGGAATTTTCTTTTCCGCCAGTTCGGTCGCCGATTGATCGAGCCCCTCTCCTTTGCGAAGAATAGCTTTCTGAAGAGATTGGTCAGCGGTCTGCATACGATCATCCAGCACTGCAATCTGACGCTCGTGCTGGCTGACTTCCTTCGCAATAGCTTTTAACTCTGCGGACTGACGATCGTAGGTTTCTTTGGCCTTACTGGCATCGGAATCGGGAGCCAACAAATTGCTCAAACGCGACTCGGAACGCTGCAAATCGGCCTGTGCAGTTGGCAAGTCAATTTTGGAAAACTCCAAATCCGCCAACGTACCGATTAAATTCAACCCCATCTCGAATTCCGCGACCTGGCTCTTGAGCGCGGCAACCTGCTCGCGTTTTTCTTTCTCAAGGCGGGTGGTTTCAGTCAATTGGTTCTGCAGCGTCTCCAGTTGATCTTTATTGTCAAAACCGGTCATCCAGTTTTCATTCAGGCGGCGTTGATCCTGTTTTTCAAAACGTCCTTTCCGTCCGGACATGGTGCCCTCGATGGTCAGTCCATACTCCATCTCCCGCAGTCGTTCTGATGAATCGACACAGTGCAGATCTCGTTGTGCAAGTAAGCGTTTGGCCGTTTGTTGAAGCGGATGTTGTTTGAAGTTCAGTTTTTGCGTGTATCCATCTGGCAAAAAATCACGTGCCGGGCCACCCGATGCAGCTTCCTGCAAACGGACATGCAGGCGATTGTCGCGGCTGTTCACCCAGCGTAACGCTGATTTCATATGCTTTTTTGGAACAAGCACCCGTAAGCGCTCGGATCCAATCGCCCGTTCGATCGCGCCGCGCCAATCGCTTTGATCAGATTCGACTTCCACCAGTTCCGCCAGAAAAGGCAAATCACCTTCCGCAGCGTTCACTTGCCGCGCCAGTTCTGCACGAAAGTCCTGAAACTTTGCCGAGATATTTGAACCGGGCCGCGCTTTGACCTTCTGTAACTCATCGCCAAGTTCCGTGGTTTTATTCTTCAACTGTCGATGTTCCGAATCGGCGGCCAGCATCGCGTCGTAAGTTTTGTCGCGCGATTGCCGCAAATGCTTCTGCCGTTCAGCGGCCGCCTGCTGATTCTCCCCCAACGCCTTACGGGTCAACGATTCATCCAGCTGGAATTGTCGAACGATATTAAGGTAGCTGCTTACATCGCGTTGTCGCTCACCGACGCGCTGCGCAAATGTTTCGATGGTGACCTTCAGCTGGTCAATGACATTGCCACCTATCTCAAGATACTGCTGGCGCAGCGTTTCAACACGCGCACTACAATCCGCATGAGATTCCCGGGCGATGACCAGCTCTTTTTCGATCGACGTTTTCTCGTTGGCAAGGCTGTTGATTTTTTTTGTCCATGCCTTTTCGCAAGCGATCGCAAACCAAACCGGTAGAATTTTCTTGAGCGTTTGAGCGTCTTTGGCTTTGCGCTGAATTTTGGTCAACTTGGCGAAATCATCTTTGATTGGAGCGAGGCTTTCCTGTTGTCGGCGGGCGGTTTCCAGTTCCGTATGAATTGCGGACAGGTTATCAAACTCGCTGGCCACCTCCAACGCGCGGTCGAAAGCCGTGCGGTCGTCCAAGACCAGGTCGCGGAAAATTTCGTCGATGCTATTGAGTTGCTTCAAACCAGCGGCACGGTTGAGCAAGGTAAATGCGTTCGCACCGACATCGAAGAATTTTCGCGCGTGAGCCAGATAGGCTTTCTTGCTGTCAAAAATCCTCAGTCGCGCCGTCTCGCGGCCCAGTCGCATCAGGTCGCGGCTGCCATCATCGTTGAGAATGGTCAGCCATTTTTCAAAAGACTGGTCGTCGGCTTGTGAGAAAATCCAGCGTCGCTTCAAATCCTGTGCGGCGTTGCTGTTGCCGTCGGCCCACAGCAGCCCGGCCATTTTTAGTTGCCGGTCGCCAGATTGATAGGTTGCACACATCCCGGTGACCGTTTTGCCACGTCGGGCAACCTCCGCGCGTCCGTCTGCGCCGTCACCACCGAGCACACCACGAACGTACGACAGCAACGTACGATCGCTTTCGTGCCCACCGGTCGAGGCCAAATTGTATTTGGGCTGGCTGACCAGCA
Source organism: uncultured Pirellulaceae bacterium (assembly GCA_937967505.1). GTDB lineage: Bacteria > Planctomycetota > Planctomycetia > Pirellulales > Pirellulaceae > Mariniblastus. The sequence continues at coordinate 15,565 of CALCJM010000122.1, forward strand.
GCGTCATCAGTGCATCCACCAGCGTGGTCTTGCCACTGCCGGTCGGACCGATGATCGCGGTTCCGGCCGGATCAAATTCCGCGCGATGCATCCCCGCGAACGGGCCCCAGTTGAATACCTCCAGATGATGCAGTAACCACGTCGGTTCTTCATACGGTGGTTCAGCAGTTTTCTCCATCCCTGGAAATAGCGATGCACGCGGCTCATTCATCGTCGGCTCCCTGCGGCGGAGAGGCAATGGTCTGCGTAGCCCCGGTCGAACCAGCACTCTGCTGTTGAATCAATGTCTGCAATAGTGCCGCGAGCGATTCGGGGTTGGCGACATGAGCGATCAAGGGGCGAATCGTAACCTCCTGTTTTTTATCGACCTCGGAAACAATCCCGTGTGACTTCAGATGGTCCAACAGATTCAACAACCGGCTTTCGTTTTTCGCATCGCTGCCCGAGTCATCAAAATATGTCAGAAAGTGCGGCATCAGTTCATCCACCGCCACCGTCGCTGAACTTTCCCCCACGCCTGACTCTTGTTCGTGCATCACGAACATCTGCCGCAGAATTGCCAGCAGAATCGACTGTTCCAACGTCAATCGCTGCCGCCGCACCAGTGGATGCGACCACGCGCCATCATGTGTTACGGTTGCTTCATCCGTGCTATCAGCATTGTCCGTGTTGTCAACGATTGCGACCACGGCAGCAATCTTCAGGAAGGCAACCCCACGATGAGCATCCACTCGCAACGCCAAATCCAACGGTTCGAGAGCCGCGTTGATTGCGTCCTGATGGAGTACCGCGCGGCGGAAGAGATCGCGTTTACGAGTCTCTTCAAGATATCCGTTTTTTAATAACTGCTGTGTGACCTCCTTGATCGCCGGCGATGTCGCCAGCGATCCCTGCGGTGAATCGGACTCATCTTTCTGTTCCGAACACTGAGATGCGCGTTGAACCTGATCAGCCTGATCTTTGGTGCCCGCTGAATCGTCCTGTTTTCGCGCTGCCATGGAATCAAAAATATTGCTCATTCCAAATTTCCCGCTTCCAGATGTTTCGTCGTCGCCTGCTCAAGCTGCACCAGCGGCGTGTCAAACTGCCAGTGGTGTTCAGCATCGCTCAGCACGAACGTTTCGCGCTGGTCGTCGATCTCGATACCCGCCTCGCGCGCCATCGCCAGCCAGAACGACAGCGTTTCAAGGTCGTGGGTTGGCGGCAGCGCAGCGGCCAATTCTCCAATCGTCAGGGGGCGGGTACTGTTCTTCAACTCGGCCACCGTAGCTTCGAACAACTCCGTCCGGTTGAGTGCCTGCCATGCTTGCCAGAATTCGTCGTCCATGTTTTCCGGGTCGGCTTCGTCGATCGTGAAGTCAAGATCGACGTCACTGTCGGTGCCAACTTGTTTGACCAGAAAACGCTCGGTCAGTGGCAAGTTCGGGCAGGCAATGGCGATCGGCGGCAGTGGCCCGGGCAAACGACGAACCTTTTGCGATGTCCAATCGATGTCCATGGCGGTTGCAAAAATATCCTGCAAAATCGCACCGACACGCATCTGTTCATCGGCCAATCCGGATTTGAGAAAGCTGCGGACATCGCGCTCGCTACGTGCGCGAGCTTGAATGACGCGCTCGGTTTCCTGATTCAGCCGCGCGACCAATAAACGCAGGTCTGTTTTCTGTTTCCTTTTGAGAGCCTGGTCACTGGCAGAGTTTTCCAAGATGGAACGCAACCGCTGCTTCATTTGTTCCAGTTCGGCGGACTTCACCAACTGCTGGTAAAAACTCTCAAAGACCTGACCTTCGGCCGTATTGAGCAACAAGTCGTGGGTATCCAACAGTTCGTCGACGACCTCGCCACGATTTTGTTGGTGGCCGATGATGCGCTGCCGCAGGGCTCGATCTGCCGCGCGGTAGGAATCTTCAACGCGCCGAAAGTCGGCCTGCAAACTGGTCGCCAACTGATAGACATTGCGAATACCTTCCTCGGCACGGGACCCGGAAAGCGGTTCGAAATTACCCGCCCGGACAGATTCCAATTCGGCTTGAAGCGATTCAATTTTTTCGACCAACGCTTTTTCCCGGCGATCCTGATTGCTGGTCAGTTGTGCTTCCAAAGATTCAATCGCCTGTTGGACGGTCGCCAGTCGCGATGCCGTTGATGTCATGCTTCGATCCTCGAGCGATTCGAGAAACTGAAAGGCACGCTGGATCGCGTCAGTCGCCAAAAGCTGTCCATCGCGTTCAACGACCAAATGCAACTTTATCCATTTCCGCAATTCACGCCGTGCCTCCAGTGCCAGATCGTCGGCAAATTCAAAATCCGGATCGTGCGAGAATTCCGCAAAGGTTTGAGCCAGCGTTTCGGTAGCGTCTTCCATATCGACGCCATCGGGATGGGCTTCCATCAACGTTTTCAGGCAGGAAACCGTGACCGGTCCGTTCCTCGACGCAAGCAACATCCACGCCGGATGGCACCGCCGCAAGGCGATCATTTGTTGAACCAGATTTTGCGACATTCTTTTTTAAGTTTGAGATGGCAGTGATCAATTCTGTGCCAATTATAACCAAATCGTCGTTTGGCTTCCAACGGACTGATCACAGTCGAGTTACCAAAAAATACCGACCTTTCTATGAGGCACAAAAACAAAGAGATTTTTTTGAGTCCGCGTGAACTTTTCAAAGTCCACCCCGTCTATCCTGGCGTGGAAGTGACCCGGCCTTGTTCAGGCCGGAAAGAACCTATTGAGAACACCAACCTTAAAATCATTATCCGGAATCATGAATTCACATAAGCCAGCAACGATGATCAACCCAAGTCGCACCGGCAGAGATGTCTGTTCAATGGTGACGAGGATGGTCGCGCATCATTGGCGGTTGTAATGTCTGGCAGACAGGTTCTTTGAATCGGAAAAGCCCGATGTTGCAAACCCGCAGCACCGGGCCTTTTTTACGGCATGACTTTGTTGCCAAAGGGGAGAACATGATCAGGTCGTCGGGGGCCGGTAGCCCGGGTTCGGCTGATAACCGAGCCGCGCTGAGTTCGACTCTCAGGGCGACCACTAACAGCAACCAAAATTTGCTGACTGGAGAGCAGCAAACGATTACGTCGGGATCAAGGTGTTAGCGGCAGCATACGTGGCTCTTAACCACGCTGGTGAGGGTTCAAGTCCCTCTGATCCCACTGATAAATCCAAAACAACAAAGCGCCCATGGTGTAGTGGGAACCTGTCTGCTTGCCAAGCAGAAGACGTGCGTTCGATTCGCGCTGGGCGCACTTACGGGGTGGAGCAGTGGCAGCTTGCGAGGTTCATATCCTCGAGGTCGATGGTTCGAGTCCATCTCCCGCAACTATCGAGTTTATTCGAGCTTTGTATTTACGAGAACCAAACAGTCCCGTGGCCCAGCGGCGAAGGCAGCTGTCTTACAAACAGACGATCGGCGGTTCGAGTCCGCCCGGGACTATTAAGCGACTAGCAACTAGGAATTTACCATCCGTTGGCGACGCTGAGAGCGTCGGGGCGAAGCTGGCAGCATCGCCAACGGTAAGCTTTCAACTGCCAATCGCCTTACGTAGAAAATTCTCGTGGCAGAGGCAAGCCACAGCAGAAGTGAAACATCCGTCTGCGGAGTGTGCCGGATTCGCACGCGACCTTGCGAAGGTTGAAGATCAGGTTCGATTCCTGACGTGGACACTATTTAGTGAAATTAGACGGGAGGTATGAAATGATCATGAACAGAAAATATTCAGTGCGACTGGCCAGTGGAGTCGAACGTTCGTTTGACAATGCCGCCGCATTGGCCCAGTGGATGGAACAACAAAGGCAAATTGAGTACCCGATTGGCCATCGACGTTCGCGACCGGCAAGAAAACGTCAGGCGAGAAAACCGGATGCTGTTGTGAAAGCCACCGGAGCACCGCTGGCGAGGTATGCGCGACAGGTCGCGCAGGATCGTGCCTCGGTGAACTAAAGCGTCTTGCAGGCCGGCTGGTGCCGATCTGACTTTCATAAGGTCGGCAGTCCGGTTCAATTCCGGAGCCTGCAATTTAAAGAAGGGCTGTTGGTCCAATGGGACGACACCAGGTTTGCAACCGGGAGACTAGGGTTCGATTCCCTGACAGTCCACTTGTTCCCTTTTCACATGAGATCGAAATGATTTGGAAGGTAGCCGAGTGGACTTCAATAAGACTCAATGGGCTTGATAGTGGAGTGGAATCACACCTCTCTTCTAAAGAGGGATCCCGGGTTCGAATCCCGGTCGGGCCGTTAATGGTCAAGTTGAATTAGTTTGATGGTGTTCGTGGTGTAATGGTTTGCATGCGACCCTGTGACGGTCGAGGAGACGAGTTCGATTCTCGCCGAACACCCTTATTTAGATTTTGCTGACGTGGCTGAAACAGAAAAGCGCCGGTCTTGTAAACCGGATCATGCTGGTGCGAAACCAGTCGTCAGTTTTCTATTTTTCGGCGCTGGAGCCAGATGGTCAGGCGACTGCCTGCAAAGCAGTATTAGCGGGTTCGATTCCCGACGGCGTCTTTTCAAGGAGTCGATAGCGCGGATATCGGATTGCCCGGTTTAAACTCAAAGCGCACATACGATCGGTACGCAGGTTCGCCGATCAAACTAAATCGACGCTAACTTACACGGCCCGACGGATGACCACGGCACTCGCCTGCCCCTGAGGGGTAACATTGAGATTAATAAAGCTGTCGCCAGGATTCTCTCCTGAGACTGCAGTGCGAATCTTGCAACCGGGATCAACCGCATCGCAGTTCAAAATTGGCAGCAGGTGATTATGCTCCAGTGACATCACACTGGCGATGGATTCGACCATGCCGCTGCCGGCACCGAGGTTACCCATGTAGCTTTTGGCGGCGGTGACCGGCGTGTTCGGAAAGTGTTCGGCGATCGCCTGAGCTTCCTCGACATCGCACCGCAAGCCTCCAACTCCGTGAGCTTGCACGTGACCAATCGAATCGGCCGTGACTTCCGCCACGTTTAATGCCAAATGTATGGCGTTGGATAGCGACCTGCGGAAGTCCGCCGCCCCGTCACTGCGGGTAACGGCGGAGGACCCGTATCCAACGACCTCGCCGTAGATCTTCGCCGAGCGCGTTTCAGCCGATTCGAGTGATTCAAGAATCATCACGCCGGCTCCCTCACCCATCACCATGCCGCCGCGATCTTTGTCGAATGGACGGCACGCCTTGGCGGCGTCTCCACCAGCGATTGCCGAATGGCGATCGGCCAACTGTTCCTGAAGGCAAACGTGGATTGTTCTTAAGGGGTGAATCCGTGATCCGGTGGAACCGGTGACAAACGCATCAGCCGAACCACGCCGGATAATAGTTACCGCCTCGCCAATTGCCACGTTGGACGATGATTCGCGCACCGTCAGAGAGTTACTGGGGCCCTGAAGGTCGTTGAAAATCGCCACGTGACTCGCGGGCATATTGGGAAGGTATTTCAACAGCCAGGTCGGTTCGACGTTTACCAATCCGTTGTCGGCCCATTGGTCAAACAGGAACTGACCATCTTCTCCAATGCACTGCGCGATTCCTTTTTGGAATTCGGCAGGATTGGTGATGATATAGTCACTGCCAAACATGGTTCCAATGCGCGAAGGGTCCAGACTTGCTTCGGCAAGTCCCGAATGGGCCATGGCCAGTTGAGACGCTGCGACGCCCATCTGAATCTCACGGCACATCAATTTGAGGCCCTTTTTGACGTTTCGCTTGAGCTTTTTATCCAGCTGTCCAAAGTCGTCGATTTTCCCTTCGAACTCCGAGCATTCTCCTCCAATATCAACGGGAAAATTGTCGGCAGGGACCGATTTCAACTGATTGACACCACTGACGCCGGTGCTCAGCCGCTCCCAGAGTGTTTCAATAGAATTTCCCAGGGGGCTGATAGCGCCCATACCTGTGATTACAACGCGACGATTTTGATGAGCCATTTTCTGTTTATTTACCAAGTTCAAGCAGCCGGAGTCTGGCGTGATTCAGGGCGTATTTTAGGTCAAATCTGCCCACCGTCGAGACCGGCGGCACATTTGTTAAACCGATCGGATCAAGTTTATTCGGGAAACTCCGACCTAACGATTGGTTAGGGGCTGCATCCGGGAACGCCCGGCAGACCGGGGTAAACTGGCACCGGTGCTCGGGCCACGATACTCAATCATCAACAGAGCATCAGAGCGATTGACTTTTTTCTGAACCGTTCCCAGCCCCAGCGCGCGGAGTGGACCAAGCCCGGCCCCCGATTCTGGCTGGGGATCGGCGACAACGCCGCTGCTGAGAAGAAGCACTTGATCGGCCGGCCAGCGGAAACGCTCATGGAGCCGCCAGCTGATGACTTTTGGTACATTCAGATCGACATTATTAACTGTGTTGTTGGGACCTCCGACGGGCACCCTCACTGGCGTCAATGACTCAACTTGGTCAACGTCGCACTTAATGGTAATTTCAACGGATTGATTATCCAGCGACATTAACGGACTGAGCCCCACGGTATAGCCTTCATTAATCGTCGTCATCAGCGGTTCATACCCGGGGAACTGCCCCGGCAACCAACGAATGGAACGCACAAAAGGAACGGGTTTGGTTTTCTCTAGGACAAATGACTGACCATCGTGCGTATTGACGGTGCCAGCGCTGTGCTGTTTGAAGTCAGAACGATTTTTCAGCTGGTTGAACAGAATGGCCGCATTCTCTTTCGAGATTAACCACGCTTCGACGCCCGGTGATTTCACATCGACCGTCTGTAGCAACGGGTAAGCCCGGGATCGCCAGTCAGGATTACCAACAGTAACCAGATTGACGTTGAAACTTTGTAATTGTCCGCGCGTGCGCACAAATCGATCGACGATATCTTTGACGGCGGACTGAATTTCAGGGGTGTGATAAACAATCAGACGCGCCTTGGTCGCATGCAGAATCCCCAATGGCTGGTTAAACCACATTTCGGTGCCGGTTTCGCGCAGGACCCAATCCAGCAGGGCTTGCTGCGGGTTATCGACGGACGTGACCTTTGAGGTATACGAAGCGATATCGTATTCACGCCAGACCTGTCCCGCGTCATTGGGGAGAGAGTTCATTGATCGAGAAACCGCTGCTCCTGCAACCGTTCGGCGCGCCGGTGCGTTGGTTGTATTCGCCTCGTTCAGACCGGTTGTCGCGGAAGATGCATTGGCAACCCGAACTCTTTGCGCGTTTGAACCAGACTTGCTACTGCTACCGGAATCTCTGTTGGCAGGAACTCCCGGTAAGTTTTCCGGGCGGTTTCCCAACAACCCATCGACAGACAGATCCAATGCAGGAGGTCGATTGGCGGGTGCATCTGGAGTGCCGGGTATTGTCCCCTGCGAACGGGATTGAGCGGGTTGCCACCCGGGACCACGTACCTGGCTGGCGGCGTCCCGATTAAGTTCAGTAAACGAAGCCCGCCAAGGACTTCGGACAGAAGTCTGGGCAAAGGTATAATCGGGACTTAGAATCAACAATAGTGCCACCACCAACGTTATGGCAGGGAAGCCTGCCTTTGGAGGCAATTCTTGTATTGAGAAAAATTGGTAATTGCTGAAATACATCAGAACCTCAAATGGAAAGGATTGTACTGAAGTATAAAAGCTATCCCCCTAAGCCCAAAGATCGATCTGACGTAAATTAATTTACGATTGTTCTGCATTCCGCACTGACAGCACTCAGTGAGACAGGCTCTACAAGTCCCATTACCTAGTTTCCCTGATCTTGTGGAGCCTATCGACTGCCAAATTTTCAACTGTCTGGACCCTCTGCGATGGCCATTTAATGATTACCTTGTCAATTTTTTTGGCGTCCCCCAATCCAAAATGTACCCTAAACGTGCCTTGAGAAAGGAATCCTGTTCCTGCCACAACCTGTTCAAAACGCCTTTGATCGCCAAATTGCAACTCAATTTGAGCGCCGATTCCGTTGCGGTTACTGTCGGTCCCCTCAAGTTCAATATCGATCCAATGATTGTCGTCAGCTTGCAGGTTCTCAAAAACCATTGCCTTGGCGTCATAATTAATGACGACCATATCCTGATCACCATCTCTATCCAGATCAACCGCAACCGCAGCCCGGGAATTCCCCTGAAAACCGATCGGATTAGCACTGGAAACATCGTAAAAGTACTCGTCCTCCTGTAGATAACAAACGTTCGCTTCGTTTCGAAAAATGGACAAATAGTACCTGCCATTCAAGAAACCCCGATCTCTCTTTATGTCGGCTTGATTGGCGGGCGGTAACTCGGACTCGGTACCATTGAGTACGATCAGGTCGGTATCAGCGTCGTTTTCATAATCATAAGCGGTAACTCCCCAAGCCCATCCTAATTCCGCAGGTTCAATCAATTGGTGATGCTGATCTTTGAAGTAACCTTCGGGATCGAGGGTCAGCAAACTATTGGTAACAATAATTCGCATATTGTTTTTTACATCCGGATTGAAAACTATTTTCGTTTGTTCGCCCGGTCGCCTATAACGTTGACGATGGACCAGCTTCATAATCTCAGATATATAGATCGATAAGTTTCCATCATGGTTGATATCCAGCAGCGTAAAATTCATTGCATTGTAGACATCATCTATCTTAAGCTTGCCAGAGATTTCTTTAAAACCTTTGCCTGCTAGGTTTCGATAGACCAGACTTGCTCCGAAATCGTTCAAAGAGAACAAATCCATCCATCCATCCCGGTCGAAGTCATAGGCCCCGACGCAGTGTGTCCAACCACGGTCGTCCACCCCCATAATCTTCCCAACCTCACTGAACCGGTGATTGCCCTGATCATCGACAGACTGAATGAACAGTTCGTTGGGGGGAGCATTTTCATTTTTGCGACCCAGTGACGGGACCGCTCCGTCTCGCCAATTCCCGTAGTTGGCGATATAGATATCTAGGAGACCATCGTTGTTAAAATCACACCAGATCGCTTCGTGGCTAACTTGATTACCACTGAAGAGCTTGACCATCTTTGTCACATCGGTAAATTCACCATGGCCATCGTTGTTCAACAGCACATGTGGCTTCCCACAGAACGTCAACAGCAGATCGTTGTCTCCATCATTGTCATAGTCGGCAAAATATCCTGCACGAGTCTCCCCTGAATTGGGAAGCCCCGCTTCTTCATGTGCATCGAAAAATTTACCGCGACCGTCATTGCGATATAGTCTCCCCCCCTGATCACCAGCGAAATATAAATCAATATCGCCATCGTTATCAAAGTCGTTAGCCGCCACTCCCCCTCCATCGAGGCCAACAGGAACGCGCAGTCTGGTTCGCAAATCCCAGTTCAACTGCCCTGGCTGATGCAGATAGTCGATCCCCGACTGCGCAGTAATCTCTCGAAACATTGGGCTTTGAATCGTATTCAAAATTCGCTTTTTCGTCTTTGGCGAGTAGAAAAACTGATCCGGCACTTTGTGCCTCGGTTTTTTGTCGGACTTGCGTTTAATTCCTTCAATTGAACGGAAGACCGCCGCAATATCAGCCGCTTCGATCGTCTCTCCCGGTTCTTTTCTTGCGGCTGCCAGTTCAACTACGGCTACGCCGAACACTGAGAGAAACTCGCTCAACTCTTCAGCGGCGTAGACATCAAGTTCTTTCTCTTTACCAACATAGGTGACGACCAGCTTTGATTCCGTCCGTGAATCTAGGTAATCGCCAATCCACTTCCAATGCCAACCGCTGTCCCGGAAAAAGTCTGACTTGGGTTCTGAAACCACGATTCGGTGACTTCCGTCATCTGGAAACATAATCACATCGGCGTTGACCAATGTCGTATGCGGATAACGCAACTGAATCCACTTATGCATGGTCTTGTGCAGGACTACTGGTTGACCAAACCAGTCATTTTGAGAACGACTCCAAATATCCGGAATCGTTTCGCCAACTACCTGCGCGCTCAATTCATCGAATGCAGCCCGGGAAATTTTGTGGTCCGTGTGTGATTCAAAGAATTCCAAAAGCTCATCTATCGAGCGTTCATCGTTGTAGACCAACAACGATTTCACTTTTTGTCGAACCAGCTGTCGGGTGTGAACTAGAAAGCCAGCGGCGGGTGATAAGGCGCGACGCGCTGATGAGCTGTCGCCAACATTACTGAAGACATGTGGCTTGGGTAGAGGCTTCAGTTGATCACGGACAAACAGCCCCGCAAAAATGATTCCAATGGCAGCAAGACCGGTTACGATCCAGCCAGCAGGAGTGGAAAAAGCATTGGGCTTTTCCGGGCGTTTCTCAGAATCGACAGGATTGCTCACTGTTGGCCGGCCTCTCCTTTCCATTGAAACTCAAAGGCCTGATTCATGAAATCTACATTGACGCGTGCCTGCTTGTTGGCCATCGCCACCATCCTCGCGCGCTTTAGTAATTCGATATCATAAGCAACCAGAAAGCGTTTTAACTCTGCAAGTGCATCATTTGAGAATGGCTTCGGATTCTGCTTGTCTGGCTCGAGCACTTTGCGTTGTGCCCACGATTGAAGCAAACGCCACGATTCAATGGTATCACTGTAGTCCTCGATTGCGTCACACTGCTGTTGAATTTCAGTGAAGTTGAAATCAAATTCATCTATCTTTTCAGACAGCTGAGCCCGGTCCATGATTTGCACAATTGCAGGAAATTCGGTTTGCAAGAGCCTCCTTAAGTCAGAAGCGGAGATCGACGAGGTTTGATCACCGGTCGAGCACTTCATCCAAAATGAATCCAGGAGCTCAATGTAACATTCCACTCGTTGACCAATCGCTTGGGTATCGATCGGCAGGCCGGAGATGAATGTCTGGATCTTGTTTACCGAACTCCAACAGCGTACGTCTTTTACATCTTCTTGTTGGGCAATTTGTCGGTCTATGTATGTCAACATTTGCCGGGCGGAATTCTCGCCACTACCGGGAAGGCCATTTGACAAGACGACATTCCCACCAGCATCAAACCTGGAGAAGTCCTTGGCGACAGATTGTGATGTCGAAGAAGCCACTCCTGCCACGATGATCCAACCAGAAAAAGACAACGCAACCAGCAGAATTCCGAGCTGAAGTTTTTTTCCTGAAGTCATACTTTGCTGCCTCCTAAGTAGAATTGCTTCATGAATAATTCCTTTAGTGGGTACAGGACCCGGCATTCCGTTGCTCAATTTGGTTTTTTGTAGGTAATTTTCACGCGATTGGTCGATGGGTCAAACACAGATTGAAGACTGTGTTGCGACGAAGTCCCGTCTGGCCAGAACACCTCAATTTTCTCGCTTGCTTCCAGTTGTTGCCTCGCAACAACAATTCGGGAAGACGACTGCGAAAGGTAACTCCCCCCGGCGGACACTTCAAATGCCTGATCCGTCTTGCCGTGCAAAATAATTCTGGCACCTACCGCGTTTTGATTGCCTTCCGGCCCTTCCAGAACAAGCGTGACCCCGGCGGACGACGTTTCATTTTTGAACAATCGAAACGAGTCATTATTGACCGCGAAAACGGCATCCAGATCATTGTCGTTGTCAAAGTCAGCGATGATTAGCCCGTTTCCATCACTCGGGACAACGATACCGCTGGCATTTGGCCACACCGGCTCAAATCTTCCGGCAGCGGTCCCTTTAAGCATCCACCCAAGCCCTCCGTCCATATAACCTGTTTCAGGTTGAGCGGCAAAGAAATTGGTTGCCAACAAAATATCGGAATACCCATCGTGATCAAAATCGGAAATGGCGACTCCGTAAGCCGGAGCATTCTGTGAAAGATCAGGCAACGCCTCGAGGCGAAATCCCGCATCGCCCTCATTCCAAATAATGGCGGACTCTAGGTAACGCAACTCTTTGTATGGACGGGGCTTCTCTTTCGTTTCGTAGATGTCAGAAATGGTAGCCAGAGAATAGTCTTCGAAGGTTTTGAACTTTTCGCTGATAAATGGCATACAGCGAGAGCTACAACTTCGACCGCGTACAGGGTATTCAACATCCCCCTCATACTCGGCTTCCACCAAATCGAGACTGCCGTTTTCGTCAAAATCGTCGTAGTATAAACGATGCGGCCGACTTTCCGACGCGTGATACTTAGTATTCCTGCCCTGATTGGTAACGACGTAGTCGATATCTCCATCAGCGTCTAAATCTCCGGCAGCAATGCCGTGCCACCAACCCTGGTGATTTGACAAACCCGCTGATTGTGTCACGTTGACCAGTTTGCCCTGTTGATTCTCAAATACGGAAACCGGCCCCCACTCAGTGGCGATCAACAAATCGGACCAACCGTCTCCATTAAAATCAGACCAAATTGCGGAACTGACCAACCCGACATTCTCTATATCGCCCGACACATCCTTCAACGCAGGTCGGAAAACTCCTCGCTCATTCAACAACAGATAGCTCTTTGGAGTTAATGGATATTTCCCGGGAATACTGCGGGAACCAACGAACAGATCGAGATCTCCATCACGATCGAAGTCCGCAGCAGCAACGCTACTACTGCTGTTGAATATTTTGGGGAGAGAGATGTCGGTACTATCTTCAAAAGCCTCTCCTCCAAGGTTTCGATACAAGCGATCCCGATAAAGCACCGACTCCGCTTCAAATTCATTGCTTCCACTGGCGACGTAAAGATCTTCTCGCCCATCCCCGTCAGCATCAAAAAACACCACGCCCATATCTTCACGGTCGGCGTGTTGTTCCCATGGACCGTGAATTAATTCAAATCCCTTGCCGTCTCGGCCAAGAAACAAACAGCCTGCTTGCCCTGCCGGTCCACCGCAAAACAAATCAACAAAGCCATCATCGTTGATGTCACCGCAAGCGACGCTGCCGCCGAGCCGGGACAACTGGAACGGCAAAAGAGACTCGCGTTCAAAATCATCGTAGGTGGACTCTCGATGAGTAAAGTCCAAATTCATCGCGACCGTCTGATCGACAAAAACGGCGGCTGTCTCCGCCGGGAAAACGCTGGGCTTCAAGTCAGGCGAATCGATAACCCGGTAAAGGAAGTCAGGCTTGATGTCCCGAAACTCTTGCACCCTTGCATCCGGCCAAGTCACCTTCAAGCGGTCAATGACATGGCTGCCATCGACACCAAAATGCACCATCATTGGATCGGACGTAAGATATCCGCGTCCCGGCAAGAGATCCCGACGCTGATAGTTCTCACCCTGCCAGATCTCAACTTTACTCCCGACTCCAAAAAAGTTCCCTCGGGAACTCCTGAGTTCAACCAATAGCCGTCCGCCTGAACTGGTGGTGTTTTCGTAGACTATTGACGGTGAATAGTAATTGTTTATCACGCAGTCCAAGTCTCCATCCAAGTCAAGATCAGCAAATCCTGCAGCATGGCTAACTCCCTTATAGTCCAATCCCCAAGCCTCTCCCACGGACTCAAACTTAAGCTCACCCCGATTGGCAAATGCCAAATTTGTTTCTTCACGCTTGGGCACCTGAATGCCGAACTTGTTACGTTCCGCATAGGTTAATTTGGTGTCACCTTTCTTTTTCTTAAACTCCTTAAGCTTGAGCACCAGGTCGCTATTCATGTTGTCGCGCGCGTGCCCGTTGGTAAAAAACACGTCTTGGTTTCCATCCAGATCCAAATCTGCAAAACGGACACTCCACGTCCAGTTCGACTTGGCCAACCCTGCCTGCCTTGCAAATTCCAAGAACTGGTTATTGCCTGCATTCAAAAACAGGCAATTCGTCATAAACTGGCGAGGCTTGCCATAGGTGAGGAACCATCCGGATTCAGACATGTCACCCATATTCAACTTTTGCCCAAAATGGGTTCTGTCGGCCATGTCAGCAATCAGCACGTCAAGCAACCCATCATTATTTAGGTCACCGGCGTCAATGCCCATCGAGTACCAAGGAGTTCGACGCACCGTATTTGGAAGCACGTCTGTGAAACTGCCGTCCCGGTTGTTGCGATAGAGGCGATCAGGCTGCTTGAAATCACTTGTCACATAAATGTCTTGCCAACCATCATTGTCAAAGTCAAACCAGACACTGCCGAGACCGCAGGCGTAACCTGCTATTCCTGACTCGCGGGCCACCTCTTCAAAATGACCACTGCCGTCATTGCGATATAGCAAGTCTTGCTCACCAACCCAATACTCCACATGCCCGTCAATGATCGCAGCGTATTCTTCCTTGCCTGGAATTACTTCCGGCTTGCCGTTTTTTTCCCGAATCAGCTCATGAGGTATCTCAACAATATCCTGATAGGTGACCAGATAGATATCCAAATCTCCGTCGCGATCATAGTCACAATAATTCGCTTGTTTACTGGCACCGTTGTAGGCCACCCCGCGCGAAAAACCGTCTTCTATAAAAGTGCCATCCCCTTGGTTGACGTAGAGCAAATCGGGGGCCGCCATGTTGCAAACATGTAGATCGAGATCACCATCATTATCAATATCAGCAAACGAGGCACCAGAAGCCCAAAGTGTTGATTCGCTGATAGTACCATCTACATTGGCGAGGTCGGTTACGTCCTCAAATCTCAGTTCGCCAAGATTACGGTAGAGCTTGTTCGAAATATCAGAGCCAGTCAGATAGATATCAATCAGACCGTCGCCATCATAATCACCTAGGGCGACACCCGATCCGGTTTCGAGAAGCATATTCGTTCGATCGCGACGCATGTAGTTTTCGAACGCTACGCCACAATCTTCAAGACTCGAAAAGCGCGGGCCTCGGGATAACTTTGGCTTTGCCAGAGATCGACAGTAAAGATCTTCCGAGACCTCATGGTACCCCAACCCCTGGTCAGGAACCCCCGAGGACCGCCGGGCTGCGCTGTGTTCCGGACTTTCGCACCCTGCTGTAACCAAAATCCAAAGCAATAGGATGATTATGGCGGTGGAGCATCTACTCATGGCGATCAGCCTTATCATTACTTCATCGGTAAAATCGCGCGGGGATCAGGGGACCGCTTGAGGTACTTGGGCAATCGCACACCAGAGGCCGTGTGGCGAGGGTAAAGACGGAAAGGGAGCCCAACAAAACCGGGCTCCACAGAATCTTATTTCCCCAAGTCCGATGATGGATTAGAGAGGAAAACTATTTTTTCTTTTTCCGAGACTTCTTGGCCCGATTGGGGTACTTCTCAAAGTCATCCGGTACGTAGACGCCGCTCATGAGTTCGTCATACTCCTCATCGGTCTCAACATCGAGAACTTCCCCTCCGCCAGCGAGCCCTACCTGACGAATTCCATCAATTTCAGTAGCCTCAAAGATGACAGGACGAGGCGGCCCCATTGGCGCACTGTTGACCCCCCACCTAATCTCAAATTTCTCACCAGTTCTTTCGCTAATCAAATAATCGTCGAACTTGTCGGCACTAATATTGAGTTTCTCCATTTTCTTCTTTTTCCATGCTCCACTTTGCATCCAATCCCGCAGCTGCGCTTCGTCTTGAGGACCTTTCCACTGATTGAGTCCAGTGTAAGCATTGTAGATGATTGCCATTTTTTTGATGTTACCGGCAGTGTACTGGTTAACCAATTGATCTCTTTCACTGGTGCAACCAACCAATGAAATTCCAAGAGAGCTTACCGCAACAGCCCACAGCAGTAGTCTAATATTCCACATTCGAACGAAACCTCCAACCTGAAAAAGCTCCACTCATTAAGCATGAGTGGAGCATAAAACTTTTGCAACTAAACGAGCTTCAAATACGATTAAAGATCGTTGACGTTGACCACAGAACCATCCGCCCGCATACCAAGCTGGTTGAGAATCTCAAACCTCGCGGTCTGGGAAACAGAGTGGGTTGAACCATCTCCCAATACAAAGTTACAGGTTCCCGGGTGAGCTGAACCGAAGGATTTCTCAGCCCGATAATCAATTCCACCAGCTTCATCGATCTCGAAGTCTTGGTAACTGGTCGCGTTATCCGGGATAATACCGGCCCTGTTGAAGGTACGCATATTTGGCCAACCCGACGCAACCCAAAAACCGTAGTGTTCGGCCGCAAGCTGCCACAATTCAGCATTGATGACGGGGTTGTACCGTCTTGCTTCCGCAGATTTTTCTCCGTACATAATTGTGTTGGACGAGCCGTCGGTAATATTTCCAAAATCCACGAGGCTCCATTTTCTGAAAGGCTGTGAAGCTCCTGTGAAGTTACCACCATGTCCAGCTTTGGCGATAATGCCCACATTGATGAAGTTTTCCTCTCCGGGTGGAGCTGGTGCATCAGGATTCCACTCGAACGAACCACCGGTGCCGCTACGAAGTGAACCTCCAATGCCTGCTTCCATACCACCGGCCAAATCATCGAAGTAAGGGATCGAACCTTGATACCCGGCAAAATCGCTCAACAAAGTTTCCAAGCCACCTGATTCGACGGGAGAAAGGCTGGTTCTGGTGCCGCGCGACGGGCAAGAGTAGGGAGGAATTGAAACTCCATTTCCAGCCATATCCCGTACATCACCCAATCCGGTAGTGGCCGTCCAACCGATCCAACCTTGCCGGATTGGAATAACATTCTGTTGCTCCAAAAATGGAAGAATCTGCCAGAACTGACTCCAGTTTTCGCGCGAACCGGGCGTCCGACCGCTACCACCACCCCACTGAGCACTTGCTGTATCTGACCAAGTGTTGAGTGTTGTACCCGCGGTCGGCATATGCATGTGTGCCGACTGGTAGTTGAGAGAAGCAATACCGATCTGCTTCATGTTATTCAAACACTCGGTTCGACGGGCAGCCTCGCGGACCTGCTGAACGGCAGGAAGCAGCATGCCAATCAGGATACCGATGATTGCAATCACAACCAAAAGCTCCACAAGGGTAAAACCCTTCTTGTTCATCTGAAATCTCATTTGAAGACCTCTAACTAAATAAAGAATAATTGGGGAAAGAAAACCTACGTTGCTTACACTTAAAAACAGCAGCAGCCTGCCCGAAATAACAAAAATAATCCTTAGGGCTCAACCGGAAACCGGTTTCAAGCAACGTTAGTAAGATATTCTACTTCGGAATTATATTGTATTAAAACAACAAATTCCACACCTTTTTCCGCCTAGCGGAGGCTAGATCGCTGAAAAGCGCAATTAAGGGTCCCAATAAACACCATGAAGTTTAAACAACCGGCTCATTCGGCTGCTTAAGGGTTGGAACGATAACGGTTACTTACCTAACAATATTCATTTTTCTGCTGGCAAAGCGCAGGTTGACCCCAAGCCCAGAAACGAAAAGGGCAGAAACTTGGGCGGGATTGAGCACGCAGGCTCCAGACATCACCCTCCCCAGAAACAACAAATCTGTTCACTATTGACCTATCTCACGTATTCCACCTTTGAGATCAAAAAGCTCAGTTGACCACATAATTCGGTAGCGTTATCTTTTAAACTGAAATGCACACGAACCTCAAAACAACCTTGAAGACTTTTTTGTTACGGATCCTTCAAGGAAGATGTTCACCAATAAAATAAAGGTGTAATGGCCATGTTCTGATACGGCACAGAGCCAATAGGATATTTTTAAATGGCGGAACTCGCTCTGGAAGGTGTTTCAAGACAGTTTCCCGATGGGACATTCGCCGTAAAAGACGTGTCTCTGGAAGTTGCAGACAAGGAGTTTTTGGTTCTTGTTGGCCCCAGCGGTTGCGGCAAGAGCACAACACTCAGGATGGTTGCCGGACTTGATCGTCCAACAGTCGGAAAGATAAAGATTAGCGGAGCGGTCGTTGACGACAGGCCGCCCAAAGATCGAAACATCGCCATGGTGTTTCAAAACTACGCGTTGTATCCGCATATGTCGGTATACAGAAATTTGTCGTTTGGATTGTTGTTACGTTACGGCGGTGGAGTACTGAATCGTGGTTTGATACGCATCTTTCAACCTCGGAAATCAGCCCAATACAAACGGCTGAGATTAGGGATTGATCACAAAGTCAGACAAACGGCGGAGAGGCTGGGCATTTCGCATTTGCTCAGTCGCAAGCCGTATCAACTGTCCGGCGGTGAACGTCAACGTGTTGCACTGGGGCGCGCGATTGTACGGGAACCGGCGGTCTTTTTGTTTGATGAACCGCTATCCAACCTCGATGCAAAACTTCGCCAGGAGATGCGAGAAGAATTAAAACGACTTCACCGGGAGCTTGGTGCAACTGTTGTCTACGTCACCCACGATCAGGTGGAGGCAATGACGATGGGAGATCGAATCGCGGTAATGAAAGACGGAGAGATATTACAGACGGGAACGCCGGACGAATTGTACCGACGCCCTACCAACACCTATGTCGCCCGGTTTATTGGGTCAGTCCCTACCAACCTGATTCGGCAAAACGTCATCGAAAATACCCTCACCGGTTCAAACGGGGACGCCACTGAGACATTAAAGGATAACCAGCAAGGCCTGCTGATCGGCTTTCGTGCCGAACACGCCTGCCTCACCAACAGAAAACAAGCTTCCCCCGAAAACCAGATTAATTCCGGCATCGCACCTTCGATTCAATTCCACGCGACAGTGCGAACCATTGACCGCTTGGGTGATTCAAACTTGGTGACACTGGTGACAGCAACAGTGAAACATACGGCAGAGACAAAAGTACAAACCAACCCGAGGACGGCGACAACAGCCACACTGACCAACAAAAATAAACCACAACCCGAACTAGCCAACGGCAGCCTTGCCGAAGTGATCGTGCGAACCCCGGGTGACAGCCATTGGCAGCCCGGTCAGCACGTGACCGTTTCCGTCGATCGCAACCGCCTGATGTGGTTTGACTTGTCCACGGGAAATAATTTAGACAGAGAGAACCCATGAACGCCAGCGAAGTACTACGAATTGTTGACTCATTACATCGCGAAAAGAACATCGAAAAAGAAACGGTGTTCTGCGTGATCGAGTCTGCGCTGGTGACGGCTGCCAAGCGTCACTTTGGCGATGATGCGGATATCGAGTTTTTCATCGAGCGTGAAACGGGAGAGATCGCCGGGCGCTGCGGGCAGGAAGAGCTGGACTACGAAGAGGTCATCGGTCGCATTGGGGCACAGACTGCCAAACAGGTAATCATTCAAAAGGTGCGCGAGGCAGAACGCGATTCCCAGATCGATGAATTTAACGAAGTGGTTGATGACATCATCTCCGGTACCGTGCACCGCAACGAAGGGCGCGTCACAACCGTCACGTTGGGAGCCGTAGAAGCGATTCTGCCGCGCAGCGAACAAATCCCCGGCGATACCCACCAACCCAACGAACGCATCCGCGCCCTGGTCACAGAAGTCAAAGCTCAAGGGTCGCGGATTAAAGTTGTCCTGAGCCGAACACGGCCGAATTTCGTCAAGCGGTTATTCGAGAGCGAGATCCCCGAGATTTCTGACGGCGTGATTCTGGTGAATGCAATTTCGCGTGAACCCGGCTATCGATCCAAGGTTGCCGTCAGCAGCATTGACTCCAAAGTTGATTGCGTCGGCGCTTGCGTGGGCGTGCGCGGGAACCGTATCAAGGTTGTCATTGATGAACTGGCCGGTGAGAGAATCGACATTGTCCGGTATGACGAAGATCCTCTGGTGCTGATCCCCAATGCACTACAGCCTGCGGAAGTGGACGAAGTGATCTTGTGCCAAATGATGGGCCGAGCGATTGTCCTAGTACGTGACGACCAGTTGTCTCTGGCGATCGGCAAACGCGGACAGAATGTTCGGCTTGCCAGTAAACTGTGTGGCTGGGACATTGAGATTATGACGCAGACCGAACTCGAATCCCAGATCGACCGTGCGGTACGCGGATTCTGTGATATTGAAGGGGTCAATGAGGATTTGGCCAATCAACTGGTGGGTGAAGGATACCTGTCCTACGACGACCTTTCGGTAATCGAACCGACGGATTTAATCGCGATGGGCGAACTGACAGAGGAAGACGTCGACAAGATTGTCGAAGAAGCCGAAAAACGGGCACTGGTCGCCGAGCAACGTGCCGAAGAAGAAAAGAAAATTCGCAAGCAACAGCAGGCCATTGAAAAAGCAGCCGAACAGGCCCGTGCCGCAGAGGAAGCCGCCCAAAAAGCGGCTCAACGGCAGGCAGAGCTGGAGGCGGGCAAAGCCAAAGCGGCCGCTGCGGAAGCGCAGGACGGCACGACACCGGATCAGGCTGCACCAGCTGACCCGGCAAAAACCGAGTAGTGGCCACGTGGCCCCAATCAGGGTAGAAGCTGCCCAGATAGCAGATTGCCCCAACAATATAGAAAGTATAGATGGCACCCCGGAGGGCTCCCGACCCACAAACAAGACAACCGCACCGTCCGAATTGGCGGTGCTCATTTAACCAGCGTCACCGAAACCTTAAAAAACGGTGGTATATTTCGTAAACCCGGTTACCATATCGGCTCGAAAGCTGTAATTATTTTGGCCTGTTCGTGCCAAAGCAGACCTGATTTACTCCCGCGACGCATTAACATTGCGTGCCCGGCGTTATATCGGGGATGATGGAATTCAAACCGTGTCTGAACTCAAGAGCCAAACACTTTTGGGCGGAAGGGACGATTTATGTAGAAGTGTTTTAGTTTATTGACAGGATGCCCGAACGTTTTTCGGCATTCAGATCGAAAAAGGAGGGTCACTTAACGTGCCCGTACGCATTTACGCGTTTGCCAAAGAACTTGGATTGGACAACAAGCAACTTCTGGATATCTGCGAACAGGCAGGTGTTAAAGGGAAGGGGTCTGCGCTAGCCAGTCTTAATGAAGATGAGATCACCAACATTAAGAGCTTTATGGCTGGCCCGCCACCCGAGCCAGAGCCTGAAGAAGTTCCCGAACCGGAACCGGTTGTCGAAGAACTCCCCCCCCCCAAACCAGAACCGGTTCAGTCCGAGGATCAGGTCGAAGCTCAGTCTGAAGGGCAGGTCGATCCAGCTGCCGGGACCGATCCGGTCGATGCCGCTGACGCAGACGATGCGTCCCCGGTTGCCGTCGCCGAAGAAGAATCTGTCGTCGTGGAAACCGAATCGCCAGTTGAAGATGCCAAAGCTGGCGGGGTCACCTCTGCCGTAGGTGGACTGCTTAACAAACTGCGCAATAAGTCCCGCCAGTCATTCACCTCGGTGAAGGCCACCACCGGAACACCTGCGATTAAGAAAGCTTCGATCCATGACCAACCGCCAGTGCCGAAAGAACCTGTCGCCGAAGCACCGGTTGATCCGCCCAAACCGGCAACACCTGTGACACCGATCGTTCCCGCCAAACCGACTGCCCCCGTGCGTAGTAGCCCGCTGTTTAATCGGGGCAACAAAGTGCGTGATCTCGACAGTCGCCCCAAACGCGAGGCGGGCGAGGGCGGCAAAAAAGAACGCCCCGTTAAAAAGCGTGGTGTCACGGCAAGTATCGCCAAGATGCCGGAAGTCAAACAGCCCACTGCAAAGGCTGCCACTCCCGGCGAAAAAGTTCAAAGACCCGATATTGCGCTACCTCAGGACGCGATCACACAAATCCAGCGCGGTGGGTCTGCACCACTGGAACACCTGACCAAGTCAGCCAAAAAAGGCAAGAAAAAAGGCAAGGACGGTGCCACCGAAGAGACCTCAACCGTCGGGAAAGTACGGCGCTCCGGTAAACGGGTCGAGGACACGCCACTGGGTGGTCTTCGCAACCGCCGACCGCCACGCCCGGGGCGACCAGGCCAATTTGGCGGACGCTACGGTACTCGCCGTAAGGGCAAAGCGGCCAATACAGCTGCGCCGCGGAAGGACGATGTCATTCTACAATTGCCCTGTTCGGTTCGTGACTTCTCGGAGGCCGCCGGAGTTCCGGCGGTCCAAGCATTGCTAACGATTCAGCAACTGGGCGATGACGCCACACGGAACATCAATTCTGTGATTCCTGATGAAATGGTTGAACTGCTGATCGAGCACTTCGACGCCAACGTAGAAGTACGACAGGCTGTTTCAGCAGAAGACGAATTGCTGGCTCAGTTCGAACAACACGAGGACGACGAGAGCCTTGTCACTCGAGCCCCCATTGTCACCTTCCTTGGTCACGTCGATCACGGAAAGACTTCACTGCTGGACGCGTTAATCGGCATCAATGTGGTCTCCGGTGAAGCCGGCGGTATCACGCAGCACATTCGAGCCTACGAAGTCAAAAAGGGCGATCAAAAAATTGCTTTTGTTGATACACCCGGGCACGAGGCGTTCACCGAAATGCGCGCACGTGGTGCAAATGTGACCGACATTGCCGTACTGGTTGTGGCGGCCGACGACGGAATTATGCCGCAAACCGAAGAGGCAATCACCCATGCCAAGGCCGCCGGTGTTCCAATCATCGTCGCGCTGAACAAGATTGATTTGCCGGGAATTACTGCCGACAAAGCGTTGCAGGATTTGGCCACCGCCGAACTACTGCCAAGTGAATGGGGTGGTGAAACCGAAGTCGTCAAAACCAGCGCCATTGCCGGCACGGGGCTGGATGAACTGTTGGAAACCATCTTAGTCACGGCGGAACTGCACGAGTACAAAGCGAATCCCACAAGCCCGGCCTTCGGAACCTGCTTGGAATCGGAACAACAATCCGATCGCGGCGTCGTTTGTAAGGTTATCGTTCAGGGCGGAACGCTGAATGTGGGTGACGTGGTTGTCTGTGGACCGTCATTTGGACGCGTCAAGGCGATGCACGACACGCTCAAGCCGACTCGACGACTGAAATCAGCCGGTCCGTCGACGCCGGTAAATCTGACCGGATTCAACACACCACCGGGTGCCGGTGACAAACTGTACGTCGTTGATGATGTTGCTACGGCACGCGAGATTGCCGAAAAACGCTTGTTCAATCAACACGAACAGAACGTTTCAGGGACCGTCAAGATTTCGCTGGAAGAAATGCAGCGTCGTCTCGAAGCGGGCAATCTGGTTGCTGCGGACGCCGAAGTCGTCACGCTTAACCTGATCATTCGCGCCGACACCAAAGGCTCCATTGAAGCGATCAAAAAAGAGCTGGGTAAGATCGACCATCCAGAAGTCCGGATCAAAGTCATTCAGGCATTGGTGGGCGGTGTGACCGTCGCCGATGTTCGTTTGGCTCAAGCGTCCGAGGCTGTCATTTGTGCCTTCAACGTGGTTCCCGACGAAGCGGCGCGTTCCCTAGCCGATGAGGTTCAGGCTGAGGTTCGCCGTTACGAGGTAATCTACAAGATCACCGACGATCTCAAAGCGATGCTCGAAGGTCGTCTGAAGCCTGAGGAGCAGGTGGTGGAACTGGGTATGGCGATGGTGCTACAGACCTTCAGCATCAGCAAGACCGGAACGATTGCCGGTTGTCGCGTGATGCGTGGCAACATCAAACGCGAATGCCGTATCCGGGTCATCCGCGACAGCACCGTCATCGGTGATTACCCGATTGATTCACTCAAACGGGAAAAAGACGACGCCAAGGAAGTTCAGCGTGGCATGGAATGCGGTATTAAACTTTCCGGTTTCAACGACATCAAGGAAGGCGATACGCTCGAAGCGTACGTGATCGAAGAGATCGCCCGCACCCTGTAGTCGCAGTAGACCTGACGTTACCTCAACGTTACCCAATCCTTCACCAACGCATACAAAGATGCATCCACAGGATTCATTATGAGTTCCCGTCGTGTTTTAAAAGCAGCGCAGGCAATCCGCGAGGTCGTCAGCATGGCGATCATCACCGATCTCAAGGATCCGCGTGTCAAAGACGTGACAGTCACTTTCGTCGAAGTGGCGGCTGATATGCGTATGGCTAAAGTGCACGTTTCGGTGATGGGCGACGAAACCAAACAGAGACTGTGCCTGAAAGGGCTGCAAAGTTCGGTTGGCTACCTACAGAAAAAAGTGGGTAACCGAATCGACACCCGATATACGCCACGAATCCAATTCCAGCTGGATAAGGGATTGCAGAATGCGATGAGCGTAACCAGAATCCTTGAAGAGGTGCTGCCTGCGGAAAACGGCGAAGCACCGGATGCAGCAAAAACGGACGAAGCTCCCGTCAATGGCGATCCGCTCACATCGCACGATCCAAGTCACGGGACCAACGACCACGCCTGATTCGGATCGTGAGTCAGCCCGTATTAACAACCCACTGATTGAACGCCCCAAGATAAAGCATGTCTGCAAAGAACCGAGCTGATCTGATCGTTAAGCTTCACAAAGCACTCAAGAAAGAATTTCAGCCAGTAGTGCCACCATCCAACAGATCGGTAATGGACCACGCAATCTACGCGTGCTGTCTGGAGAATTCTACGCCCGAGGAGGCCGATGAATCTCTGGCCAAACTTCAGGAAAACTATTTTGACTGGAATGAAGTGCGCGTGACGACCGACCGCGAATTAGCGGACACGGTGAAGAGTCTTTCCGATCCACTGCAAGCCGCCACGCGCGTCAAGAAGATGCTGTACGGTATCTTTGAAACTTACTATCAGTTCGATCTTGAGTTTCTGAAAAAAGAGAACCTCGGCAAAGCAGTTCAGGCGTTCGAAAAGATGGTCGGTGTGAGTCCATTTGCGATCTCGTATATCGCTCAACACGGTCTTGGCGGACACTCGATCCCGACAGACAAAGCGATCCTGAGCCTGATGTATGTGCTGGGAATCATTTCTGAAGATGAAGCCGCTAAGGGAAAAGTTCCGGGGCTTGAGCGTGCGATCCCCAAAGCCAAGGGAATTGAATTCGCTTCACTGGTACACCAGTTGGCTGTCAGGTTTCACAAAACACCATTCAGCACGACAGTTCGCAAGCAAATTTTGAAGATCGACAGTTCGGCCAAAGAGCGTTTCCCCAAACGCAGCAGCAAGAAAAAGGCAGCGCCAGCGACCACTAAAACGACCGCCCCCAAAGCACCGACCGGGAAAGCCGCAGCAAAACCCGCCGCCAAGGGCAAGGCTGCCACCAAAAAGGCAGCGGTAAAAGTGGCACCCAAGAAAAAAGCAACGCCAGCCAAGACCACTAAAAAGCCGGCTGCGAAAAAGTCGGCTGCCAAAAAAGCACCAGCGAAAAAGGCTGCCAAAAAACCTGTCAAGAAAACCACCGCCAAAAAAACGACAAAGAAAAAGTCTAAATAACCCTCTGCCGGTCGCATGTCATTTTCACTGTTGACTAATTGGATGTTTTTCCGGTCGGTCGGGCAAAAGTAGAAATTGAGTCACTCAACTGTCTGATTTGTTCAGGGATGGCAGCGGTTCCGGCTTTGGTTCGCGTTTTTGCACTCTCCGCCGCACTGGATTTGGCTTCCTGGCGTGGTTTTGGACTTGGCTGAACCTCACCGGGGGTGATGTCTGATTTGGACTGTCGGGATACGAATGCGGGATTTGACTTCCGTGCCTCACGCATTAACCCGGCCAAAGAGTTGTCAACCACCTGAGTAGGAATCGTGGCTTCGGTCGCGCGCTGATTGGCGACACGCGTTGCCTCTGCTTGAGTCTCATCCGGTCTAATGTCATCCACGATCCCGCGTACGCTGTCGTTTTCAGCGAGAGATTTGGCAATGTCAACCGGCCGTACATTCGCAGGACGACGTTCCAGAGGTAGCGTCGTGTCGGTGGAATTGGCCAGCTCGCCATTGTTCCGGTTGGCCAGCACTTCATCCACCGGATTTTCCAGAGAACGTGCGTAATCCGTGATTGAGGGAATACGCGTTGACGAAATGTCGGAGGATTTGGACGGATCCTCAAGTTCAGCTTTCACTTTCTGCAAAATCGAGGTATCCAGTGGAGTACTGGACACATTAATTCTGGCGTGGCCGGCACTTGCACCGGCACTAGGGATGTCGCTTTCATCTGCCTCCCCTTTGACTCGTCTTTCGCTGGATTGGATCAACGATTCGGCGGTGATGCGCCCGGCAGCAATCGCATCGGGAACATCCGGAGTCTTTGTTTTGCGGTCAACGACAACGATATCAGGTTGGGCAGCGACCGGCGGCTGCGGTGCACCGGTTTCGGAGGTTCGCAATTTGGATTGCAGGCTTTGTTTCTCTTTGAATGCTTCCAGCGAACGTAGAGTGTCGCGGATTGAATCGGCTGACTTAGAGGGAGTGGCTTCCGGTTTTGGCTGAGCCGCCGGTGCTGCGGGTTTGAGCATTTGGGCCGTGTTGGCCGTTGCACCTGCCCCCGAACCAGCAACCGTGCTGCCTGTACCCACTTTCACGTCAACCGGTTTTCCTGGTTTCCCTGCGCTCGCCGGAGACGCAGGGGTTGTTCCGGCGATGTCTGCTGGTTTGGCCTGAGCTTTTTTGAGCGAGGCGATCACATCAGCAGAACTGACCTGTGGTCGTCGTGCGGGTTGCTGTTGACCGGCAGTCGGATTGCCCGCCTTACGCGCTGCCGCAGGCGGGATTGCTGTAGTTGAAGGTGCCGCCGCTTGAGGGGGTGTGGTTGAAGGCGCTGCAACTGGCAATGCCGAGCTTGGCGGGCGGGAAGAAGCACTTTTTGCTTTATTCTTCAGTTCCGCCATGTGTCGGGCAACCGACTCGGGGATTACCGAAGAATCGAGCGCATTGGCCATCATGCTCGCACTGGATGCGGGCCTCGCAGCCGTCGAGTTTCTCTTTCCTGCCTCGGCAGCGGCTTTACCGGCCTGCTTGCGTTGCTGTTCCATTTGTGCGACAGACTTCAATCGCGATTCTGAGACGGTTTCATTAACCACGTTTGCCACAGCAGCACCTGTGGGAGCTGCTGTAGGCACTGGTGTTGCGGCGGGTTGTTCGGTGCCACCATGACCGGGCATTTGAAAAACGCCATTGGCAGGATAAGCAGCTTGCCCACTTCCGACGGGCATCATGACGGGTTGGTATGCCACTGCGTTGCCTGATGGTGGGACAGCCAGAGCAACTAGGCCAAGCCCGATCAACAGTCCACCCGCCAGCCCAACCATGACCAGTGCTTTTTTCCCCAAGCCGTTGGGTTTGGTACCCACTTGAGGCTGACCGACGCGTGTCAACAGCGCAATGCTCTCTGACGAACTGGCGTAAGACTGGACTTGCGACAGTTGTGCCTGAACGTCGCTGTAGACTTTTGACTTGTTCTTTACCTCTTCTTGTAACGTGTGATAGGGCACACGTTGTTCGGTCAGGTCCAGCAGTCGGTCCTCCAGTTCGAGAATCGACTGGCTCAAACGCTCGACCTGTCGCTCTGCCATCGCGATCTGCGAATCGAGGCCGGCGATGGCGGTTCCCAGCGAGTTGAACAACATTTCTTTCTGATGCCTGACCGCCTCGCGACTGGCTTTTAATGCCGGGTGAAGCGATTTATAACGGCCTTCATCGACCGACAGCGTCTCACGTGCCTTATTCAGGCTGTCCATCATCCCGCGCAACGCCGGTTGTAGCTCCAAAAGCTGGCTGGAGGTAACCAGTTCCAGCGATCCGTTGGACTCAGCCGATTCCAACAGACTTTTTTGCTCTCTAGCAGACGCCAGCAAGGCTACAGCCTGTCTCTTTTCCAAACGGATCTGGTTCAATTTTAGATCAAATGAATTTCCACCCTGAGGATCATTCAATCCGCGAATCGTGGTGATCTCTGTACCAAAACCGCGTTCAATCTGCTGTAGCTCGCGCGAGGCATCGGTCAAGAGCTTTCGTGATTTATCGCTGGCCAATGCCAGTTCCTTCTCCATACTTTTCAAGCGCTGCCGGCGAACGTCGCTTAATTTGGTATCAATCTCGTCCAGTAGCAAGTTGGTAAAAGTTTTGGCCTCTTCCCGATTCTTGGCTGTAACCTTTAGCACAACTGCTTCTGTTTTTCCAAACTCCGCACCGTTGGGAGCGCCGAATTCGATGTTTCCCTGCATCTCTTCAATGTCGCGGTCGCCAATTCCCCTGGCCCCCAAAAGGAAACTGCCGGGCGTACCCAGCTGCTCCATTACGTTACGGATCACCTCCGGCTTGCGAGCGATTTCGAGAATTGTTTCCTGAGCCGATTTCAGCGAGTCCATTGACTCGAAACGGCTGGGTTTAAACGCATCGCCCAGCAAATCATCGCGCACAATCAGCGACTGTCGCGCGGTGTAGGTTGGCGTGTGAAGAAACAATGAGTAAAAAATGGCCATGCCACCGCCGACCAAGCAGGGAATAACCCAGAGATACCAATAGTCAATCAGTGACAATACGATATGGTTTAATCGATTCGAAGTTTGCATCGAAAAATACTCGGTAGGTGCAGCGTTTGTGCGTCAGAGCAACCGTGTGTTGAATGCCACCACCACATCCATGATGTGGCGATTGCGGACATTGCAGCACACTTCTTTTAGGTCGAAACTTCGGATTGAAAAGTTGCACCAGATCTTCCAAATGCACCAATAATTCGGGATCTTACTCCGCTAGTGAAAACGCTAGCAGGGGGAGAAAGCCGGATTGGCTTTGATACCAAGTACCGCTCCAGCTACGACGGGCACGATAGCTGCTCAATCTCCAACCAAACCGACGCCAGCACTTCGATGCGCGTCTCGTCAGCAGTGATCCAGACCAACTCATCCGCTGTGGGGCAAACGATCTTGATTTCAAGGCGATTGAAGGGTTCGAGGAACTCGGTCACGGGCACCTCGATGCCCGGTGGGGAGTCTCGATCAGCCTTTGTGGAACCAGCTGTCCGGTCTAGGTGATGCTGGTTCAGAGAAATTTGACAGGAGCAACTCTGGCTTACTCCCTGATTTGTGATTGGCAAACCGTCAGCGCATATCCAGACGACCGAGTTTTGGTCGAGCCCTGTCGGCAAATTAAACCTTCTCAACATGTTAAGTTCGCCGACAAACGGACTGCTTCCTGCTTTCGGGCTGACGACCAAGGCCGCTTTTGGCCGATTCTTTATCAGCCCGGGATGGCTCGAAGACTGATGGA
This sequence comes from uncultured Pirellulaceae bacterium, assembly GCA_937967505.1. Taxonomy (GTDB): domain Bacteria; phylum Planctomycetota; class Planctomycetia; order Pirellulales; family Pirellulaceae; genus Mariniblastus. The sequence goes on from CALCJM010000122.1 coordinate 44,322, forward strand.
TTTCGCCTTCCCACGGTCCAGCAAGCCGAATTCGGTGCTTTGTATTCATCGTTTGTCCGTTGCGGATAGGTTATAATTCGAGCGGAACTCACCGCCAAATTTTTGTTGCCCGTCCATTCTACCCTTTCCACTCGCCTTGACCAATATTCTCATCGTCGATGACAACGCGGTCGATCGCCTACTGGTGTCGTCGATCATTAAAAAAAAGGCCACATGGTTTCCTCAATCAGTTGCTACTGCACAAGAATCGCTTGATGCGATTGAGCTGGCCGTCCCGGATTTGCTGATTACCGATCTCCAAATGCCAGGCATGAACGGTATCGAGCTGGTCACCGAAATCAGAAAGCGGCTTCCTTCTCTACCTGTGTTGTTGGTAACGCACACTGACAATGCCGACATGGCAATGGAAGCGTTACGAGCCGGCGCGACCAGTTTTTGTCCCAAGCAATCGCTTCAGGCAGACCTGCCGGGCACGGTCACCCAATTACTGGATGTCGCCAAGCGCATGCAATACACGCATGATCAGGCGTTCTGCCCGACGCCAGGCCACCAAATGTTTGTGCTGGACAACAAGCCCGCCATGATTGGCCCCACCATTGAAAACCTACAGAGTCACCTGCCAGCCTGGAGTGACCGTGACCGGCTACAGATTGGGATGGCCATCGAAGAGGCAATCACCAATGCGATGCACCACGGCAACCTGGAAGTTGGTTCGGCACTGCGCGAGGGTGTGACAGAGCAGCGATACTATAGCGCCGTTGCCAGTCGCCAACAGGAACCGGGCTTCTACAATCGCAAAGTAAGAATTGAGGCCGAGTTTTCCGATCGACACATCTGCATCCAGATCTCGGATGAGGGGCCGGGATTTGATCCGGCCAAAATTTCTGATCCGCGCAGCGAGGCCAACCTGCATAAGGTCTCCGGACGAGGGCTGTTTCTAATTCGCACTTTCATGGATCAGGTAGTGCACAACTCGGTAGGTAACCAGATTACCATGACCAAACTGCGGGCCGATGCCATACATCACCCTTAAAACCGCTACCTTCGGATCCACGTGTCGGATATGCCACACGACTAGGGACAGAAAGCTTTAAAATCCCGCCCCCCGTGGTAAACTGTAGGTTTGTTTATGCCGCAGACTGTACCCCGTCAATAAGTTTCATCTCTTTTCATTAACATCCTCTATGCATTCGGAAAAAATAAAAATTTGCTGTATTGGTGCTGGTTATGTCGGTGGTCCGACGATGGCCATGATTGCCAAACAATGCCCCGATATTGAGGTCAACGTTGTCGATATCAATGAATCGCGCATTGCCGCCTGGAACAGCGATGCGCTTCCCATCTACGAAC
>CALCJM010000123.1 GCA_937967505.1 uncultured Pirellulaceae bacterium
ATATTTCCAGAAGGCTGGGCGATTACTTGACGGACAATGCCAGGCCCCGCGCTGTAGGAAAATACGTTCGCTGCATTCAGGTTGAAGTTGTAAGAATTGGCCCGGAGGGCTTGTACATTGATGCGGTCCGCCGTACCTTCCGAACCGCGCTCTTCAATCCTGTCTGTTCCGGTAAGCCCGTCTCCGGTGAACCGATAGACATCATTTCCCAATCCACCAATTAGCGTGTTGCTGCTACGGACGTCGTTACTCAACAAAAGATCGTTACCTTGGCCACCTTCGGCTGTATCTAAGCCTTCTCCTGGCGATAGGAAATCGTTCCCCCATTCGCCGCGAAGCAAGTCATCTCCGAGTCCTCCAAAAATGTAATCTTTGTCGACACCACCGGTGCGGTCTTCGTTGCCATTACCACCACTGAGTTCATCATCTCCATCGTTGCCTGAAATGACATCTACACCGACGTTCCCAAAGATCTTATCGTTGTCAGCACCTCCTGAAAGGTTGTCGTTCCCGTCCCCACCAAATATTTGATCATTACCTCCCTTTCCGTCAACGCGATCATTTCCGGAGCCGCCCCAGATTCGGTCATCGCCTCCATCGCCTGCGTCTACAGTACCCGTATCTGCGAAATCACCCAAAATGGTATCTGCACCATTGCCTCCGGCGAGGACGTCATTTCCGGTCCCTCCGATGATAAAGTCGTTACCGTTGCCACCAGAAATTCCTGAGGGAATGCCAGTCCGATTGATCAATCGGTCATTGCCTGCCCCGCCATTTATTCTGATTCTATTGGTGCTGTCCGCAACTTCTCTAATGAATATGTCTCTTCCGTCAACGGCGCTGTAGACTCTAAGGAACCCGTCGTTATTCACCTCTCTTACCGAGATAATATCGTTCGCGCTTGTGCCGTTTACAGTCAGCACGCCGCTTGCGAAGCTTGCTGAAGCAAGCATCTCCCTTTTTTCTAGACTGCTGAAGTTGAGAGTGGACTTCTTTGATCGTTTCCGCCTTGTCGGCTTCGAACGATCACCACTAAAGAACGAAGTTCGACGACTGCTCTCTTTTGAAAATGTGTTCTTCATTTGTATCTTTCAGGCTCGAGTGATTTTTCGTTTGTTCACAGAAGAGACCGCCAAGCGGTCCTGCCCCATTCTGTAATGCGAAAAAATGAAGGTTAGAGTGCCAAAAAAAATTCAAATTCTTAGTGACAAGGCTCTCATTGGCTAAAACACCGAAGCAAGCAGCTGTCTGGCCTCGTTTTTCCCAAACATTGCCGCGTTCACCCGTTGGCTTTTTACTCGAAACAAGTCGAAGGATGGATGCTGCCGCGCAGCTTGGACACGTTTAGAAATTCGCCTGTAGGACAAAGCGTATTGAAGAAAGCACTTTGAAGAAAAACGTCCTCCATTGAGCTCAACTGGCCGGTCGAACAAACGCCTCAAAAGCACGCACCATTGACCATCTATCCGTCTATTGAGACGGTGCAATCCATTGCCAATCGTCAATCGCCAATTGCCAATTGCCAATCGCAGAATCAACCAACACTTTTTTGCGTTAGAGTCTGCGAGCAATTTACGGGATGGCACGAGATCGGACTGTGCCCCCGCGGAACAGCACTGCTAAAAATCTTCTCGAGAAACCACGTTGCCATCGTCGCGGTGACAGATGTCATAAAATGTCGTCTCAGAAATGGAGTTGCTTATTGAGTGCACTGAACCATCGCCCCAAACAGATCCTGTCGTTTCCGGATGCGGAGTCCCAAATCCTATCTCGAACAAAACTCGGTCGTTGGGTCCTCGAACTGGAAGAGTACGCCGATGAACAGAGGGATCTTGGACATTGTCGCCAACCAGAACCGTTCCGTTTAGCGGGCTCAATATAAAACGCATATTGGTCATATAGTTCGGAGCATAGATCCCCAAAATTTCTCCCGCGGCACTTGTCGGAGCAGGGCTAAGAATGTTCGGCATTGCACCGTCGACAGACTTTTCCATCGCAAGAACGGTGTTGGAAGTACCGTCACGAACATCCCTAAAACTCACTCGCGCGTACTTGAAAGAACGACCGGATTGTGAAACTGTACCAGAGGCCTTAATAAGGCCGACCCAAAAGTTCTTTTCAATCTTCGCTCGCTTAGCTTGGAAATTAGCGTCAGCCCATTGATTGTTGTCACCGCGAATGAAATTAGATTCGTTCCGGGTGCCGTCACGAAGCGTCCGTTGAGCGGGAACGTCTTGGATTCCCCACACACCACAGGGTGCCGCATAGTCGCCACAGACCCATGAATATGGAAAGTTCACAACGGTGACCGACCGCTGGCCTCGCGATGGGCAGATGAATGCCGACACCACAACGTCATCCAGAGCAGAGTCTGGGATGCTTGGGTCTGCGGGCCAACTCGATACAAAACCTTGATGCCCAGCGGCGACCGCTGCGTCTCGCAAATTGTACGCTTGTTGCTGCTCGAGAAAGGGAAGAAGCTGAAACAACCAACTACCGGTTTCCCCAACCGATTTAAATTGACGCGTATGGCTGGTGATTCCCCACACACTTGTCAGCTGCGCTCCGGCAGTCGGAAAGTGACCGTGTGCGGACGAAAAATTCTGAAACGCCAATCCCGTTTGCCGCAGATTATTTAGACATAGCGTTCTCCTAGCAGCTTCCCTGACAGATTGGACTGCTGGTAGAAGTAATCCGAGCAACACGCCAATAATCGCAATCGAGACGAGAAGCTCGACGAGGGTAAAGCCAATGTTATGGATCTTCACAGCTGTTTATAACCAATGGGAAAAAGAAAATGCCAAGTTGGAAAAGATAATGAATTTTCAGAGAAAAACCGTTCGGTTGGAGCTGGGGGCCTTTCAATTGGAAGCACTATCTAAACTTGCTGTAACTCTTCATGCAGCCACGCTTTTGCAAAAGTCCAGTTTCGTTGAGCGGTACGTTTGGAAATGCAAAGTGCAATGGAAGCTTCTTCCATTGTCATGCCGGCGAAAAATCGCATATTGACCAACATAGCGGCCGTTTCATGGTGTTGCCCAAGTTTGTTGAGGGACGCGTCTAATTGCAAAAGTCGTTCTCCAGAAATGTTGCCTCCTATTTCTGAGACAGAATCCAGTGTGATGGTCACACGGTTTAGATTGCCTCCTCGTTTTTCAGCCTGCTTTTTTCTCGCGACTTCCACAAGAATCCGGCGCATTGATACCGCAGCCGCTGCAAAAAAGTGCCCTCGGTTGTCCCACTTCTCACTATCGCCCTTCTTCACCAGTCGTAAAAAAGCCTCGTGAACTAGCGCTGTTGCAGAGATAGTGAAGCCATTGGCCTCATTGGAAATGTAGCGGTGGGCAAGCTGTCGGAGTTCTTTATAGACAATCGGCAGGAGCTGCGCCGCTGACTGACAATTGCCAGCAAGCGACGCCTCGACAACATGCGTTAGATGATTCATATGTGCTTGTCCAATCAAATGGTGAACAGCCAGAAATAGCTTATCGAAGAGTAAGCGAGGACTAGCTTCTAAAAAATAATCTAATTTGATTTGGTGCTGACGTGTCAGCTATTTCTTCCATTTTCGTTTCTTTTCTATTCTCTCCGATGAAGACCTCGGTAACACGTAATCTAAAGTGTTGGTTGCTATATCATCAATTAGGGAATAGCACTGATCAAATTTTCCTCGACGCTGTAGCGATTTTCCATAGTAAGCCAGAACCTGAAGCGAAGCTGAGTACGATTCCTCTTTTAGTCCTCGACTAATCTCCAATGCTTCATAGAGAACTTCTTTTTCTTTGTCGAATCGCTCCTGTAAGCTGTAAAGATGAGAAAGGCTCAACATTGCATGAATAATACCAGCAGGTTTCTTGCCAACATGAGCCTTCATTCGATCAGTAATTTCCTCCATCGATTTCACACTCATTGCCAGATCTTGGTCTTTCTTCGTATAGGCTAGTTTGGTCTCCAAGTGGTACTTCCAATCGCTGTCATGAAAATTCGTTGAAGAGATCGCGCATGCTTTCTCAAGAAACTGAATCTGTTTCTTCTTGTTTCCCTTAGCAGCCCAGTTAATCGCGATCGAATGGTAGGCAATCGCAAGTGTTTGTGGCGAGGCGTTCCCTTCTTTTTCCAAGATCTCCAACGCACGCTCGTTGAGTTCGATCGCGTGATCAAGATTACCCGCCTTTTGTTCGACCTTTGCATTGAGCTGAAGATGCTGGGCGTAAGTCTTGTGATTGCGACCGTTGCTGATGCCAGAATAGTGGACAGCATCCCTTATCGCCTTCAGAGACAGCTCGACATCGCCCTCGGCAAGATACACTGAAGAAGCTGAAGTTAATAAACTGACGTTGACGAAGTGGTCCATTGAAAAAGTCTCCTGTGCCGTCTGTTGAGTTTCCCGCAGCTGTTTTTTAGCTTTGGCATACTGTCCTGCACGGAGATAGGCATTCACGAGAGTGGCCGAATTTTGCAGTACAACCCAACTCTGAGGACCTAACTTTTCTGTTCCCAGTGCGTACCCTTGTTCGAATTTTTCGATCGCTTCTTCGAGTTGCCCCATCGCTTGGTGAATACGTGCAAGTAGATTTAGATTTCGGCAACGCAAATCAACCAAGTGTTTGTTTGATTCTTGGGAAACCGCATCGAACACCTGCTGCGCTATTGCCATAGATTCTTTCAATTCCCCTCGATTTAATCGTTCATTTGCGAGATTGGATTTAACTTCAAGCGTTATGACGTGACGCGGGCCCCATTTCTCCAACTGAATCTTCAGCCGCTCTTCGAGCATGCCGACTACTTCGTCGCTATAACCATGATTGCTCAAGAATTCCGAGGCATCCCTAAGCAACTTGTCTCGCAAAACAGGGTTTTCGTGGAAAGCCTGATCAATGGTCTTCCTGTTATCTAGCAATGCCTCGGCTAAAGTTACATCAGGGTCCTCGTTTGTCGCCAAAAGTAGCTTTGAAAATAGTGTGTAAGTGGATTCAATGTTTTTTTGTTTTTCTTGCTTCGCGCTAACGGCCAGTCTTTCAGCAACTAGGGCAACGCGTTTTTCGGCGATAGCCGCTTCGGCAAGCAACTCGGCGCGATGAGCCCGCAGGACAAACCAAATGCTAAACACGGAAGCGGTAAAAAGCGAAACGAATGCGAGAGAGGCCAATAAGACTCCCCCTTTGTTACGTTGACAGAACTTCTTTGCGTGATACATCACTGATGCAGGACGAGCTTCAACCGGAGCATTGCTCAGTATGTTTCTGAGATCATTGGCGAGTGCAGCAACGGATTCGTATCTTAAGTCTCTGTCAGTCTCAATCGCTTTCGCCGCCACACTCTCAAGATCATCACTAACCGTGTGAATCAGTCTTTCAAAAGAGGTTGTTCGGTTGGAACAGATTTCGCTACGACTGGACGCATCAAGCGAATTGAGCCGCTGACGGATCCCAACATTGATCCCTTTCAGCGTTCTTCGCAATATCTGACCGACATTCCGTTCGTCGACACCTGGCTCAAGTGCTGGTGGACTTCCTGAGACTAACTCAAACAAAAGAACCCCAAGTGCATAGACATCTGCACGAACATCGATGTCGTAGTTGTCGAACGAAGCCTGTTCAGGACTCATGTACAACGGGGTGCCCATCAATTGAGCGCCGCCAGTTTCACTAGGATTGCCGCAAACCAATTCGGAAGTTTTCGAAATGCCAAAATCGATCACTCGAGGCATCCCCATTCCATCAACGTGCTCGACCAAAATGTTCGTTGGTTTCAAATCACGATGAATCACCCCTTTGAGGTGGGCATGAGCAATCGAATTACAAACAACCAGTAGCAGCTCGATTCTTTGCGCGACCGTCAATTTGTGCTCGTCACAGTACTGCGTGATGCTGGTTCCGTTTACCAATTCCATGATGAAATAAGGCAATCCATGTTCAGTGGTGCCCGCTTCATAAATGCGAGCGATCCCAGGGTGATTCATCACCGATAGTGAGAGTCTCTCGCGATTGAAACGGGCGATCACATGTCGCGTGTCCATCTCAGGCTTGAGCACCTTAATCGCAACTTTGCGGTTGGTGATGTCTTTGTGGACGCCCGAAAAGACAATCCCGAATCCACCTTCTCCAATTCGCTCGGTCAGCAAGTAGGCACCAACCTCCTCACCTACCGATGGGGCGACTTTCGTTTGAAAGTTGTCGGCAAGCTTGTGCCTTGTCTCATCAAGTGGCAGCAAGTGAGAAACCAAGTCTTGGGCACCGGGATCAAGAGGTGTTTCTAGATAGTTCCCAGCTAATTCGTGTGATTGGAGTAGCCTCTCAATTCTCGCCTTCAGCGCAAGGTCGCTTTGGCAAGCTGATTCAACGTAAGATTTTCGGCTCTGAATATCAGAAATCTCGATGGCATGATCGAAAATCTCACGTAGCTGCCGCTGAAAAATGACGCTGTGATCTTGAGCATTCAAAATTGCGACTCCAGGCTTATATCGATTTTTGGGGACTGCTACAGAAAAACCAAATAGCAATCGCGAACGCGCGAGACTTACCAAATTCTAAATATAGTTTAAGTTCGTCGACATTCAAACGATTCTGCGGGGCTTGACGGAACGGGACGGAATTGGGTCGATTCATCGAATATCGCCCGACCTAATTTGACAGTTCTACTTGTTTGAACATCACGTGATGGGGACCAATGCCGTCGATATCGAACGGAGCATCGTTTAGGATTGCTAACCCGCATCTGACGTAGAAATCGACCGCAGCGAGTCGCGCGTTGCACCAAAAAATCTGGCACTCGCGTCTCATCGCCTCCTTAAGACACGCGTTGAGCAAATTCGTTCCTATTCCCTGCCGTTGAAAGCTTGGAACCACGGCCATTCCGCGCAGGCGAAATTGACGCAGCGATGAAAATTGCGAATACCGAGATTCGTCACATCGGAGCACGGTCGCAATTCCAACCACTTCCCCATCGTCACATACCGCACCGATATGAAATGTTGTCGGCTCTCGGTCTCCTGCGTAACGACATTGTTCAATCGACTGGTTGGGACGCAGCACGGAGTGACGTATTGCGATCGTCTCCTCCGGTTCCAACGCTCGAATTTTGAAATCAAAACTAGCCATCATTTCTCTTGCCCGACCCTCATTTATAGATAGCGGACGAAAACGAAATGCTTTGAGATTCTAAGCGTCGACTCGGCGCTGAATGATCTCACGCAGTTCGTCGATCTTCACGCGCTGTTGTTCCAACGTATCGCGGTCTCGGATAGTGACCGTTTGGTCTTCGAGCGTCTGACCATCGACGGTAATGCAGTACGGGGTACCCGCTTCATCCTGCCGTCGGTAGCGTCGTCCGATGGCGCCTTTTTCGTCGTAGAAGACCTTGAACTGTTTCTTCAGATCCAAATAAACCTTCTTCGCAACCTCAGGCATGCCGTCCTTCTTCACTAGCGGGAACACGGCAGCTTTGATCGGAGCCAAACGAGGATGAAATTTCATCACGACGCGTTTTTGCATCTTGCCGTTCTCATCAGGCTGTTCGTCTTCGGTGTAGGCTTCGCAGAGAAACGCCAGCGTCGCACGATCCGCTCCCGCCGATGGCTCGATCACGTGAGGAATGTACTTCTCACCAGTCAGCTCGTCTCGGTAGCCAAGATTCTTACCGCTACCTTTCCATTTTGGCTTGCCGTTTTCATCCAACTGCAATTCCAACGGATTAGATTTCTCGTCAAGCTTCCCTTCGATGTGGCTGCGCAGATCGAAATCACCACGATGCGAGATCCCTTCGAGCTCGCCAAATTCACCTTCAGCCATAAACGGGAAAGCGTACTCAAGGTCCGCAGTACCGATCGAATAGTGAGCTAATTCGTCAGGCGTGTGTTCACGCAGAATCAATCGATCCTCTGGGATACCCATTTCGTGATACCAAGCCATCCGGCGATCGCGCCAGAACTGGTACCACTTTTGCGATTCGTCAGGATGACA